>NZ_JBSGJR010000346.1:0-7452 GCF_053605645.1 Micromonospora sp. NPDC003776 | reverse complement strand
CCGCACTCGGGAAGCGGGGCCGGCGGCGGTGCCGGGCGGCTCAGATCCAGCCGCGCCGAGCCACCTGGAAGGCCAGCCCGGGGCGGGTGTCCACGCCGGCGACCGCCATCAGGTCGGCCAGCCGGCGTTGCACCGTACGCCGGCTCACCCCCAGCTGCGAGGCGATGGACTTGTCCGGCACGCCGGCCACGAAGAGCGACAGCAGTCGGGCCTCCTCGGCGTCGGGGCGCCACCCGTCGCGGCCCCGGTCGACGGGTGGGCCGGCCGACCGCAGCGGGGTGGCCATCAGCCAGTGGCTCTCGAAGAGCGCGAGCAGCGCGTCCAGCAGCTGACTGCGGCCGATCACCGCGGCCGTCGGTTCGCCGCTGTCCCGCTCGCCGACCAGCGGGCAGATGGCCGTCCGGCCGTCGACGACGGCCAGCCGGACGGGCAGCCGGTCCAGGACGCGGGCCTGTTCCCCGGCGCGTACGCCCTGTTCGACGTCCGCCAGCGCGCCGGGTTCGAGGAGCATCTCCCGCTCGTAGATGGCCCGGTAGCGGACCCCGCGGGCCAGCGCGTCGAACTCCTCGACGTTCTCCTGGCCGGGCATGGCCAGCGGGTTGGCCCGGCAGAACCAGACCACCTCGTCGCGGGCGCCGTTCTGCAGGTCCCGCAGCCGGTCGCGCAGCGCCCGCGCGCCGGTGACCACCTCGACCAGGTGGTCGGCGTGGTGCCGGCGGATCCCGGCCCGGTACTCCTCGGTGAGCTGGGTGACCGCCGCGCGGGCCGCCTCCAGGGCCTCCTGCCGGCGCAGCAGCGCCTCGCCGAGCGGGACGTCGGGTGCCAGCGGCCGCAGCGGGGCGTCCGGCTCCGGTCCGGTCGCCAGCACCAGTCCCTTGCCACGCAGCGCGTCCAGCTGCGCGACGACGACCGCCCTCGGGCGGCCCAGCCGTTCGGCGAGTTCCGCCACCCGGGCGGTGGTGAGGCGTACCAGGCAGCGGTAGAGCTGCTCCTCGTCCGGGGTCAGGCCGATCACGTCCAGCACGGGGCAGAACTGTACGGCGCGGCCGGACCGTGTCCACAGCCCCGCCCGCGTCGGCTGGCCAACTGTCGCAGGGCGCGTCTACTGTCGGGTGCTGTGCTGGAAGAGCTGCGCATCACCGGACTGGGCGTCATCGAGGACACCACGCTCCCGTTGACCGGCGGGATGAACGTCATCACCGGCGAGACCGGCGCCGGCAAGACCATGGTGGTGACCGGCCTGGGGCTGCTCTTCGGCGGTCGGGCCGACGCCGGCCGGGTCCGGGCCCAACCGGGCCGCGCGGTGGTGGAGGGGCGGCTGCGCCTGCAGGGCCGGGTGGCCGAGACGGTGCACGCCCGGATCACCGACGCCGGTGGCGAGCCCGACGAGGACGGGTCGCTGCTGCTGAGCCGCACGGTCACGGTCGAGGGCCGGTCCCGGGCCCACCTGGGCGGCCGGAGCATGCCGGTGTCCATGCTGGGCGAGGTCGGCGAGCAGGTGGTGGCCGTGCACGGCCAGTCCGACCAGCTCCGGCTGCTGCGCCCGGCCGAGCAGCGGGCGTCGCTGGACCGGTTCGCCGGTCCGGAGCACGAGAAGCTGCTCGACGCGCTGCGCGAGGCGTACACCCGGTGGCGGGCCGTGGTCGACGACCTGGCCGACCGGCGGCGCAACGCCCGCGCCCGCAACCAGGAGGCCGACCTGCTCCGGCTCGGCCTCGACGAGATCACCCGGGTCGATCCGCAGCCCGGCGAGGACGACGAGCTGAAGGCGGAGACGCAGCGCCTGGAGCACGCCGAGGGACTGCGCACCGCCGCCCAGCTCGCCCACCAGTGCGTGGCCGGCGGGGTGGAGGCGGCCGACGACACCCCCGACGCCGGCGCGCTGCTCGGCACCGCCCGGCGCACGCTGGAGGCGCAGGCCGGCACCGACCCGGCGCTGGGCGAGCTGGCCCTGCGGCTGGAGGAGGCGGCCACCCTGGTCGCCGACGTGTCCGCGGAGCTCTCGGCCTACCTGGCCGGGCTGGACGCCGATCCGGCCCGGCTGCAGGCGGTCTACGAGCGTCGCGCCGCGCTGCGCGCGCTGACCCGCAAGTACGCCGACGACGTCGACGGCGTGATCGCCTGGGCCGACCGGGCCCGCACCCGGCTGTCCGACCTGGACACCTCCGACGATCTCCTCGACGAGCTGGACAAGGAGGCGGCCCGGCTGGCGGGCGAGGTGGCCGAGCTGGCCGGCCGGGTCTCCACCTCACGGCAGGAGGCGGCGGTCCGCTTCGCCGAGCAGGTCACCGTCGAGCTGGCCGGGCTGGCCATGCCGCACGCCCGGATCGAGGTGGCGGTGCTGCCCCGGCCCGCCGGCCGGGCGGAGCCCAGCCTGACCGTCAACGGCGCCGAGGCCGGCGTCGGCCCGGACGGCGCCGACGAGGTGGAGCTGCGGCTGCTGGCCCACCCGGGCGCGCCGGCGCTGCCGTTGCAGCGGGGCGCGTCCGGCGGTGAGCTGTCCCGGGTGATGCTCGCCATCGAGGTGGTTTTCGCCGGTTCCGGCGGGCCGCCCACGCTGGTCTTCGACGAGGTCGACGCGGGCGTCGGCGGGCAGGCCGCGGTGGAGATCGGCCGGCGGTTGGCCCGGCTGGCCCGCAGCCACCAGGTGCTGGTCGTCACCCACCTGCCGCAGGTGGCGGCGTTCGCCGACCGGCACCTGGTGGTGGCGAAGGACACCGGGGGAGCGGTGACCACCAGCGGGGTGCGGGTGGTGGAGGACACCGAACGGGCTCGGGAGCTTGCCCGGATGCTGGCAGGTTTGCCGGATTCGGATCTGGGTATCGCGCATGCCGAGGAACTTCTGGCCGTGGCGGCCAAGGAAAGGCGTCCGTGACGTCGGGATTGTGAGCGCAAGCACACCGGCATGCGCTCCGGTGTGCTTCCCTGGGTAGGCGGCCCTGCTCAGGCATGTCGCGACAGCAAACCCTGCCTCACATGCCAGGATGGTCACGATGCGTCTACCCACGTTGCGCCGGAACCGGAGCGCGGAACCGGGCTCGATCCTCGGCACCGCGCGCCTCGACCGCCGGACGAAACGGCTGGTCGGCCGGCTGCGGCCCGGGGACATCGCGATCATCGACCACGTCGACCTGGACCGGGTGGCGGCCGACTCGCTGGTGGCCGTCGGGGTCGCCGCCGTCCTCAACGCCAAGCCCTCGGTCTCCGGGCGCTACCCGAACCTCGGCCCCGAGGTGCTGATCTCCGCCGGCATCCCGCTCCTGGACGACCTGGGCGAGAGCGTCTTCGAGCAGGTCCGCGAGGGCGACGTGGTGCGGATCGAGGGCAACACCGTCTTCGTCGGCGAGGAACCGGTCGCGCACGGCACGCTGCAGGACGCCGAGACGGTGGCCAAGTCGATGGCGGACGCCCGCGAGGGGCTGTCGGTGCAGTTGGAGGCGTTCGCCGCCAACACCATGGACTACCTCAAGCAGGAGCGGGACCTGCTGCTCGACGGCGTCGGCGTGCCGGAGATCCAGACCCAGATCCAGGGCCGGCACTGCCTGATCGTGGTCCGAGGCTACGACTACAAGGCCGACCTGGACGTGCTGCGCCCGTACATCCGGGAGTTCAAGCCGGTGCTGATCGGGGTGGACGGCGGCGCGGACGCCCTCGTCGAGGCGGGTTACACGCCCGACATGATCATCGGTGACATGGATTCGGTCACCGACGACGTGCTGCGCTGCGGCGCCGAGGTGGTGGTGCACGCGTACCCGGACGGTCGGGCGCCCGGCCTGGCGCGGGTGAACGGGCTGGGTGTGCCGGCGGTCACCTTCCCGGCCGCGGCCACGAGCGAGGACCTGGCCATGCTGCTGGCCGACGAGAAGGGCGCCTCGCTGCTGGTCGCCGTCGGCACCCACGCCACCCTGGTGGAGTTCCTGGACAAGGGCCGGGGCGGGATGGCCTCGACCTTCCTGACCCGGTTGAAGGTGGGCGGCAAGCTGGTCGACGCCAAGGGGGTGAGCCGGCTCTACCGGCAGAGCATCTCCGGCTCCTCGCTGCTGCTGCTGGTCCTCTCCGCGGTGGCGGCGATGGCTTCCGCCGTGGCGGTCTCCACCGTCGGGAAGGCGTATTTGGGCGTGGTCTCCGAATGGTGGGACAATTTCGTGTTCCAGCTCGGCCAGCTCTTCTAGCTCCCCGACGATCAAGAGGCTGCAAGCGTGATCAACTTCCGCTACCACGTGGTGTCCCTGACCGCGGTGTTCCTGGCGTTGGCGATCGGCCTGGTGGTCGGCACGGCCGCCCTCAACGGGCCGGTCGCCGATTCGCTGAAGGAGAACGTCAACGCGCTGCGCAAGGACAACTCGCAGATGCGCCAGTCGGTCAACAGCCTGCAGAAGGAACTGGACATGGAGGAGGACTTCGCCGCCGAGATGGCGCAGGTCGTCCTCCCCGGCAAGCTGACCGGCCACCGGGTGCTGGTGCTCAGCCTGCCCAGTGGCCGCGATCACACCGACGGCGTGGTGAAGATGCTCCAGCTCGCCGGGGCCAGCGTCACCGGCCGGATCGACATCCAGGACAAGTTCATCAACCCGGACAGCAACAACAACCTGCTGGAGCTGGCCAACGGCGCGCAGGTCCCCGGCCTGCCCAGCAACAGCCACGGGGTGGAGACCTCCAGCGCCCTGCTCGCCAGCGTCCTGCTGGACCGGCCGTCGGGCAGCCCGGCGGTCCCCGAGGCCGAGCGCCGGTCGGTGCTCCAGTCGTACGCGACCGCCGGCTACCTCACCCCGGAGGACAAGATCTCCGGGGCCGCCGAGGCGGTGGTGCTGGTCACCGGCCAGCCGTACGTCGACAAGGACTCGGCGAAGAAGGACGAGTCGGTGGTGAAGATCGCCGAGCAGTTCGACCGCAACGGGGCGATCGTGGTCGGGGGCATGGGCTCGGCGGGCGGCAACGTGGTCGCCGTGGTCCGCGGCGACCCGGTGCTCTCGCAGACCATCTCGACCGTCGACAACGCCAACACGGTGCAGGGCCAGCTGGTCACCACGCTGGCCCTGGTGCAGCAGGTCACCGAGAAGAAGGCCGGCCAGTACGGCGTCGGTGACAACGCCGCCTCGCTGCTGCCTAAACTGCCCCAGTGACCGCGGGGCCGGTGTCCGGTCCGTACCGCGGCGCGCTGGCATTCCGGATCGGAGGAGTCGCGTGAGACTGGGTCGGCTGCTGGCCGTCGGCGCCGGGGCGGTCGCCGCCCGCTATGTGCTGCGGGAGGTGCGGACCTCCCCGGCCGCGCCCACCCTGGAGCGGACCAACTTCCGGGGCCGTACCGTCACCCTGGCCGCCGGGCCGGCCCTGGCCGTCGGGGCCGCCACCGCGGGCGCGCTCGGCGCGGGCAGCGCCCCGGCCGGTGCCGCCGCGCTGCTCGCCGGGGTGGGTGCCGGCACGGTCGGGCTCTACGACGACATCGTCGGGGTGCGTCCCGAGCAGAAGGCCGCCAAGGGCTTCGGCGGGCACCTCGCCGCGCTGCGTGAGGGGCAGGTCACCGCCGGCCTCATCAAGATCGCCGGGGTGGGGATGGCGGGGCTCGGCGCGGCCGCCCTGCTCGCCGCCGACCGGCGGGTCGCGGCCCACCCGCGCCGGCAGCGCGCCGGCGCCCTCGGCCGTGGGATCGACGTGCTGCTCGGCGCCGGCGTGGTGGCCGGCACCGCCAACCTGCTCAACCTGCTCGACCTGCGGCCCGGCCGGGCGCTCAAGTCCGGCCTGCTGCTGGGTGCGCCGCTGGCCCGCGGCCCGTACGGCGGCATCGCGGCCGGCGCGGTCGGCGCCGCCGCCGGGCTGGTCCGCGAGGACCTCGACGAGCGGGTGATGCTCGGTGACAGTGGCGCCAACGCCCTCGGCGCGCTGCTCGGCGTGAGCCTGGCCGCGCGGACCGGCCCGCTCGGCCGGGCCGGTGTCCTCGCCGTGGTCGCGGCGCTCACCGCCGCCAGCGAGAAGGTCAGCTTCACCCAGGTGATCCAGCGGACCCCGGGGCTGCGGGAACTCGACGCGCTGGGCCGGCTCGCGGACTGACGTGACGAAACCGGCACCCCTCGCCGGCGCCGGCCGGGTGGCCGGAGCGGCCGCGCTCATCGCCGTCCTCACCGTGGTCAGCCGGCTCGCCGGCTTCGGCCGCACCGCCGTCTTCACCTGGACGCTCGCGCCCACCGACCTCGGCGGGGCCTACCTCGTCGCGAACAACGTCCCCAACTTCATCTTCGAGATCGTCGCCGGTGGCGCGCTGGCCAGCCTCGTCGTCCCGCTGCTCGCGGCGGCGGCCGAGCGCGGTGACCGCGCGGCCGTCGCGGCTACGACCGGAGCCCTGCTCAGCTGGGTCCTCGCCCTGCTCGTGCCGCTCGCCGTGCTGGTCGCGCTCTTCGCCGAACCGCTGGTCGCGCTGCAGGGATCCGGCCTCAGCGAGGTGCAGCAGCACGCCGGGGCGCGGATGCTGCGGGTGTTCGCCCCCCAGTTGCCGCTCTACGGCGTCGGCATCGTGCTCACCGGGGTGCTCCAGGCGCACCGCCGGTTCGCCTGGCCGGTGCTCGCCCCGCTGCTCTCCAGCGTCACCGTCATCGCCGTCTACCTCGGCTTCACCGCGGTGGAGGGGCGGCTGGCCACCGTCGGCGGGGTCAGCCGGGGCGGGGAGCTGCTGCTCTCCGGCGGCACCACGCTCGGGGTGGTGGTGCTCTCGCTGTCCCTGCTGATCCCGCTGCGCCGGCTGCGGCTGCCCCTGCGGCCCGGTTTCCGGTTCCCCGCCGAGGCCCGGGCCCGGGTCGGCGGGCTGGCCGTCGCCGGGCTGGTCACCGTCGCCGCCCAGCAGGTCGCCCTGATCGTCGTGCTCAACCGGGTCTCCTACGGTTCGACGGCCAACCCGGGCATCTACAACATCGCGCAGACCATCTACTTCCTGCCCTGGTCGGTGCTGGCCGTGCCGCTCGCGGTGGCCGCGTACCCGACCCTGGCGGCGGCGCGGTCGGCCGGCGACGAGGACACCTACCGGCGCACGCTCGCCCCGGCGGTGCGCGGGGTGGTGCTGTTCAGCCTGCTCGGCGCGGCCGCGCTGGTCGGCACGGCGGTCCCGGTCGGGCACTTCTTCTTCGCGCCCGAGACGGCCGGCACGGCGGCGGCCGGCATCGCCGGCTTCGCCCCGGGCCTGCTCGGTTACGGCCTGTTCGCGGTCCTCACCCGCGCCCTCTACGCCCGGGGCGAGACCCGGGCGGCCACCGTCGCCACCGCCGTGGGCTGGCTCACCGTGCCGGCGCTCGCGGTCCTGCTCGGGCACGCCCTGCCGCTGGCCGACCGGGTGCTCGCGGTGGCCCTCGCCACCTCCGCCGGCATGCTGGTGCTCGGCGGCCTGCTGGTCGCCGCGGTGCTGCGTTCCGCCGGGCGCGCGGCGCTGGCCGGCGTGGGGCGGGCCGGGGCCGCCGGGCTGCTCGC
>NZ_JBSGJR010000345.1:0-7472 GCF_053605645.1 Micromonospora sp. NPDC003776 | reverse complement strand
GGTCGGGACGGCCCCGGCGGCCGTCGGTGCCCGGGCCCCGCCCGCCCGCTGAACCAACGGGCGGGTTCCGACCGCCCTCGCGTACCACCGAACCTCACCTCCGCACCCGCCCGACGGCGGCCCGGCGGCGCACCTCGACGGTCGCGCGCCGCGCCCCGGGCCCGTGCGGACCTCTCCACCACGACGTTCCCGTGAGGTGCCGACATGGAAAAGACCGTTCTCTACCACTTCCTCACCGCCGTTCCCGAGGCCGCCGCCATCTGGTCCGCCCTGCTCCTGCTCGCCCTCGGCGTCCTCGCCGTGCTGGTCGCCCGGCCGGAGCGGGACGCCCCGCCGGAGGTGGTCCCCGACCCGGCCGCCGAGGAGGCGGCCCGCCGCGCCGACCTGTGCCGGTACGCCGACGAGGTGGCGGTGGCCGCCGCCGGGGCCGCGCGCCCCCCCCCCCCCCCGGCGCCCCGCCGGCCCCCCCCCCCCGAGACCGTGGACTTCCGCACGTACGCCGAGAACCTGCGCCCGCACGAGCGGGGCCGGCAGCTCGACGTGGTGCTGGTCGGCTCGGTCGACGGCGAGGAGGTCTGGCGGGGCGTCTCGACGTACCTCGGGCGGGAGCGGCAGGCGGGCGGCGGCCCGCGGCGCGACCGGGGTGAGCGGCCGACCCCGCCGGCCCCGTCGGCGCGGTGGCGGCTGACCCCGAGGGTCGGCACCGACTACGCTCGGGTCTCCGGCGACCACAATCCGATCCACACCTCCCGGCTGGGCGCGCGGCTGTTCGGCTTCCCCCGGCCGATCGCGCACGGCATGTGGAGCAAGGCGCGCTGCCTGGCCGCGCTGGAGAGCCGGCTGCCGGAGGCGTACACGGTGGACGTGGCGTTCAAGCTGCCGGTGCCGCTGCCGTCCACGGTGGCCTTCAGCGCCACCGCGACCGGCGCCGACTGGGACTTCGCCCTGCACAGCGCGCGGGACGGGCGGCCGCACCTGGTGGGCACCGTCCGCTGAGGAAAGAGGGGCTTGGCATCCCCTCTTTCGTGCGCTAAGTTGTTCTCACAGTGAGTTGTTCTCAGAGTGAGAGAGACGCCGTGAACGAGCAGGACTTCCTCGCCGCGTACGACCCCCGGGACTATCCGGCGGTCGCGGTCACCGTCGACGTGGTCGCGCTGACCATCCGCGAGGGCGCGCTGCACCTGCTGCTGATCCGCCGCGCTGCGCCGCCGTACGAGGGACACTGGGCGCTTCCCGGCGGCTTCGTCCGGCCCGACGAGGACCTGGCCGCCGGCGCCCGCCGCGAGCTGGCCGAGGAGACCGGGCTCGGCGGTGAGCGGCTGCACCGGGTGCACCTGGAACAGCTCGGCAGCTACGGCGCGCCGGACCGGGACCCGCGGATGCGGATCGTCTCGGTCGCCCACCTGGCCTTCGCCCCGGACCTGCCCGACCCGGCCGCCGGCACCGACGCCGACGACGCGGTCTGGCTGCCGGTGACCGCGCTGACCAGCCGGCAGCTCGCCTTCGACCACGGCCGGATCATCGACGACGGGTTGGAGCGGGCCCGCGCCAAGCTGGAGTACACGCCCCTCGCGACCCGCTTCCTCGACCCCGAGTTCACCATCACCGAACTGCGGGCGGTCTACGAGACGGTCTGGGGGCACCCGCTGCACCCGGGCAACTTCCACCGCAAGGTGCTCTCCGTACCGGGCTTCGTGGAGAGCACCGGCGCCAGCACCGAGCGCGGCGGCGCGCGGGGCGGCCCCCGGGCCAAGCTCTACCGGGCCGGCGACGCCCGGCTGCTCCACCCGGCGCTGCTGCGCCCCGCCCGGGAGGAGACGGTGCGGTGAGGACCGAGGAGGCCATCCGACTGGTCGCCGCCGCCCGCGGCGACGCCGACCTTTTCGGCAGCGAGGCCCCCGCCCGCCGCTACCGCGAGCTGGTCGCGGCCCTGCACCCCGACCGGCTGGGCGCGGCCGACGACGAGGTACGCGCCGCCGCCACCGACGCCCTCACGGTCGTCACCGGCCGCTGGCGGGGCGGCCGGGGCACCACCCTGGGCCGCTACCGGCTCCACCGGATCGCGTACGCCGGGGACCTGGCCGACCTGTACGACGTCGGCGCGGACCGGCTGCTCAAGCTGCCCCGCAGCCCCGCCGACAACGACCTGCTGGCCGCCGAGGCGCGCGCCCTCCGGCTGATCGCGGAGCGGGGCGACCCGCGCCACCTGCCGTACGTGCCCCGGCTGGTCGACTCGTTCCCCGTCCGCGATCCCGGGAGCGGGGCGGAACGCCGGGTCAACGTGGTGGCCGCGGCACCCGGGCTGCACAGCCTGGACGAGGTGCGCCGGGCGTACCCGAACGGGCTGGACGCCCGCGACGCGGCCTGGATGTGGCGGCGGCTGCTGGTGGCCCTCGGCCTGGCCCACCGGGCCGGCGTGGTGCACGGCGCGGTGCTCCCCCGGCACGTGCTGATCGAGCCGAACGGGCACGGCCTGGTGCTGGTCGACTGGTGCTTCTCAGCGGTCGACGGGGGTGCCGTGCCGGCGCTGGTCCCCGGCCACGAGGACTGGTACCCGGCGGAGGTGACCGGCCGGCGGCCCGCCGGCCCCGGCACCGACCTGGCCATGGCCGCCCGGTGCATGACCTGGCTGATGGCCGACCGCGCCCCGCGCGAGCTGCGCGCCTTCGCGGCCGGCTGCCGGCGCCCGAAACTCACCGCCCGGCCGGACGACGCCTGGCGGCTGCTCGGCCAACTCGACGAGGCGCTGGAGCGGCTCTACGGGCCCCGCACCTTCCGACCCTTCACCCTCAATCCCTAGGGAGGCTGTCATGGGCAGCGGAATCTGGTCCACCGACGTGTACGACGCCGCCGACCGCTACCGGCGGGCCACCGGAGCGAGCGCCTTCTCCTACAGCGACAGCGGGGCGCGCACCGTGCACCCCGCGCTCGACCCGCGCGGCGTGGTCCGGGAGAGCCGCGACTCCGCGGAGCACCCGCAGTCGACCGCCATCGCGGTCCTGTTCGACGTCACCGGTTCGATGGGCCACGTCCCCCGGGCGCTCCAGACCAAGCTGCCGCAGCTGCTCGGACTGCTGCTGCGCCAGGGGTACGCCCGCGATCCACAGCTCATGTTCGGCGCGATCGGCGACGCCACCTGCGACCGGGTGCCGCTGCAGATCGGCCAGTTCGAGTCCGACAACCGGATGGACGACGACCTCGGCCGGATCGTGCTGGAGGGCGGTGGCGGCGGGCAGATGACCGAGTCGTACGAGCTGGCGCTGTACTTCATGGCCCGGCACACGGTCACCGACTGCTGGGAGAAGCGGGGCCGGCGCGGCTACCTGTTCATCATCGGCGACGAGCTGGCCTACCCGCGGGTAGACCGGCGGCAGGTGGCCCGCCTGATCGGCGACGACCTGCGCGAGGACCTGCCGGTACGGCAGATCGTCGACGAGGTGACCCGGCGCTGGGACACCTACTACCTGCTCCCGGCCGGCAGCGCGTACGCCGGGAACCGGCGGGTGCTCGACTTCTGGCGCGGCCTGCTCGGGCAGCAGGCCGTCGAGCTGGACGACCTGGATGCGGTCTGCGAGACCATCGCGCTCACCGTCGGCCTCGGCGAGCAGGCCATCGACCTGGACGAGGGGCTGCGCGACCTGGACCGGTCCGGCTCGACGGCCGGCCGGACCGTCTCCAAGGCCCTGGCCCGGCTGGACCGGGCCGGCCGCGCCGAGGTGGCCACCCTGCCGGTGGCGGGGAGCGGTTCGGGAGTGACCCGGCTGTGAACCACGTGCTGGTGGTCGACCTCGGCTACGGCGACGCCGGCAAGGGCACCGTCGTGGACTGGCTCTGCGCGAGCCGGCCGGTGCACACGGTGGTCCGGTTCAACGGGGGCGCGCAGGCGGCGCACAACGTCGTGCTGCGCGACGGACGGCACCACACGTTCGCGCAGTTCGGCTCCGGGACGTTCCGCCCCGGGGTGCGTACCCACCTGGCGCGGCACGTGGTGGTGGACCCGCTGGCGCTGGCCGCCGAGGCCGACCACCTCGCCTCCGTCGGGGTGCCCGACGCACTCGACCGGCTGACTGTGGACGGTGAGGCGCTGCTGGCCACGCCGTACCACCGGGCCGCCAACCGGGCCCGGGAGATCGCCCGGGGAGCCGACCGGCACGGCTCCTGCGGGCTGGGGGTGGGCGAGGCGGTGGCGTACGGCCTCGCCCACCCAGACGAGGCGCCCCGGGTGGCGGACTGTCGTCGCCCGGCGGTGCTGCGTCGCCGTCTCACCGCGCTGCGTGACCGGCTCACCGCCGAGCTGGGCCCGCTGGACGCCCCGCCGGTCGAGGACTGCCTGCCCGCGTACGCCGGGTTCGCCGGGCGGGTGGCGATCGTCGACCGGACGTACCTGGCCGGGGTGCTGCGCGCCGGGACCTGCGTCTTCGAGGGGGCGCAGGGGGTGCTGCTCGACGAGTGGCACGGCTTCCACCCGTACACCACCTGGAGCACCACCACGTTCGCGAACGCGGAGAAACTGCTCGCCGAGGCGGGCCTGGCCGGCAGCGCGCAGCGGCTCGGGGTGCTGCGGGTGACCACCACCCGGCACGGACCCGGGCCGCTGGTCACCGAGGACCGGGCGCTGCCGTTCACCGACCCGCGCAACCCGACCAACCCCTGGCAGGGGCGCTTCCGGTTCGGCCACTTCGACGCGGTCGCCCACCGGTACGCCCTCGACGTGGCCGGCGGGGTGGACGGGCTCGCGCTGACCCACCTCGACCTGGCCGGCCCCGCGCTGCGGATCTGCCGCCGCTACGACACCCTCGACCGGCTGGTGCCCGGCCCGGCCGGTGACCTGCATCGGCAGGCCGCGCTCACCGCCCGCGTGCTGGCGGCCCGCCCGGTCTACGACGAACCGCCGCCCGCCGACTGGCCCGCAGCGGTCGAGGCCGCCCTCGGCGCCCCGGTCCTCCTCACCTCGCACGGCCCCGCCGCCGAGGACAAGGAAGGGCCCCTTGTTAACGCCTTTTGTATAGGAAGGGCCCCCTGCTAACACCGCAGCCCCGAGCATGGGGGCATGGCGGACGTGCTCGACCTGCTGCACCGGACGGTGACCTCGCCGTGGGTGTATCTGGTGATCATCGCGGTCACCGCCGTCGACGCGTTCTTCCCGGCGGTACCCGGCGAGACCGTGGTGATCACCGCCGCGGTCTTCGCCGCCGGCGGGGAGCCGAACCTGGTCGCGGTGATCGTGGCGGCCGCGCTCGGCGCCGTGGTCGGCGACCACATCTCGTACGCGATCGGGCGCGGCGGCGGCGCGCACCGGCTGGCCCAGCTCCCGGCGGACAGCCGGCGGCGGGCCAGCTCCGAGTGGGCCCGCCGGGCGGTGGACCGGCGCGGCGGCATGATCCTGACCACCGCCCGCTACGTCCCCGGCGGCCGGACCGCGGTCACCCTGACCATGGGCGCGGTCCGTTATCCGGTGCGCTGCTTCCTGATGTACGACGCGCTCGCCTGCGGCAGCTGGGCGGTCTACTGTGGCCTGCTCGGCTGGTTCGGCGGGCTGGCCTTCGCCGACCACCCCGTCCAGGGGCTGCTCGTCGGTATCGGGCTGTCGCTGCTGGCCACGGGCCTGTTCGAGGTGGCCCGCTGGGCCCGCCGCCGGGCCCGCAGCCGGGCCGCCCTCCGCCGCTGACCCGACTTGATCGACTCCGGCTGCGGCAACCCGCGGCCTCCCCGTCCCCGGAGGCCGCACGTTGCCGCAACCCGCGGTCTCCGCCGACGTGGATGGCGCGTGTTGCCGCAACCCGTGGGCTCCGGCGGGCGCGGATGGGGCGCGTTGCCGCAACCTGCGACGCCGACCCCGCGGCCGGCGGGGCCGGGTCAGTCGGCGGGCTGGGTCAGTCGGCGGGCGGGTGCCAGGTGACGCCGCGCAGGAGCTGGTCGGCACCGAGCCAGGCGACGTTCATCATCCGGGTGGCCGTCTTCTCCGCGTCCGCCTCCGGATGGTCGGCGAGCCAGTCCGCGAGGGACTCGGTGGCGCCCACCAGGGCGTACGCGACGACCTCCAGGTCGGTGGCGCCGACCTCCCGCCCCTTGGCCCGCAGCGCGTGGTCGAGCATGCCGGCCACCACCTCGACCAGCCGGTCGCGCATGGTGGCCAGTTCACCGGCGAACGGCTGGGAGCCGCGCGCCTGCCGGTAGAGCACCGCCCAGCCGTCCCGGTGCGCGCCGACGAAGCCGAAGAAGGCGCGCAGTCCGCGCCAGAGCCGCTCGTCGGCGGGCAGGTCGGGGGCGGCCGCCCCGGCGATGGCCTCCATCATCCGGGTCCCCTCCCGGTGCAGGCAGGCGACGAAGAGTTCCTCCTTCGTCCCCAGGTACGCGTAGACCATCGGCTTGGAGATGCCCGCGTCGTCGGCGATCTCGTCCATGCTGGCGGCGTGAAAGCCCCGGCGGGAGAAGACCTTGACCGCGGCGTCGAGCATCTGCTGCTCGCGTACGGCCCGCGGCAGGCGCTTGAAGGTGGGTGTGCTGGACACCCTTGCGAGCATACCTACTCGTGCGTAAGGTTACGCCAGAGTAACCAAAGTCGGCCCCGCTCCGAGAGGTGCATCCCCCATGACTGACTTCGACCCGGCCAACTTCGCGAACGTCGGCCCCAAGGAGTTCGCGCAGCTGGTCAAGTCCACCCCCGACGACAAGATCGCCGAGATCATGTCGGGCGACCTGCGCGGCAAGGTGCTGAGCGAGGTCTTCAACCGGATGCCGACGCTGTTCCGCGCCGACCGCGCCGGCTCGACCAACGCGGTCATCCACTGGAACATCACCGGTCGCCCGGACGGCGGCACCGACACCTACGAGATCGTCATCGAGAACGGCACCTGCACCGTCTCGGAGACCCCCACCCGGGACCCGAAGCTGAGCCTCACCATGGGCCCGGTCGAGTTCCTGAAGATCGTCTCCGGTGGCGCCAACCCGGTCATGATGTTCATGACCGGCAAGCTGAAGGCCAAGGGTGACCTGGGCCTGGCCGCCAACATCGCCAACCTCTTCGACATCCCCAAGGCCTGACCATGGCCGAGTTCTCGCTCGACCTGAACGAGGAACAGCGGGACCTCCGCGACTGGGTGCACGGCTTCGCCACCGAGGTCGTGCGCCCGGCCGCGGCCGAGTGGGACGCCCGGGAGGAGACTCCCTGGCCGATCATCCAGGAGGCGGCCAAGGTCGGCCTCTACGGCTTCGAGTTCCTCGCCACCTGCTGGGCCGACCCCACCGGCCTCTCCCTCCCGATCGCCAGCGAAGAGCTCTTCTGGGGGGACGCCGGCATCGGCCTCAGCATCTTCGGCACCTCCCTCGCGGTCGCCGCCATCTACGGCGCCGGCACGCCGGACCAGCTCGTCGAGTGGGTGCCGCAGTGCTTCGGCGACGTCGACGAGCCGGCCGTCGCCGCGTTCTGCACCACCGAGCCGGAGGCCGGGTCCGACGTCGGCTCGATGCGG
>NZ_JBSGJR010000344.1:0-7497 GCF_053605645.1 Micromonospora sp. NPDC003776 | reverse complement strand
GCCGCCAGCACGGTGGGGGCCGGCGCGGCGGTGGCCGCCGCGGCGAGGGCGCGGGCCCGGCGGACCCGGCGCAGGGCCCGGCCGGCCAGCGCCAGCGCGACCAGCCAGCCGGCGCCGAGCACCGCGTAGACCACCGCCGGGACCGGGCCGCCCAGCTCGCCGGCGCGCAGCAGGGTGCGCGCGTTGGTCAGCACGATCACCCCGCCGATCACGGCGCCGAGCAGCTGGGCGGGGACGATCCGGACCAGCCAGGCGGCGACCGGCGCGGCGACCAGCCCGCCGACCAGCAGCGCCGCCACGGTGGGCAGCAGGAAGCCCTCGGCGCCGAGGCCGACGAGGAACCCGGCGCTGGCGGCGCCGGCGACCACGAACTCGGCGGTGTCGACCGAGCCGATGACCTTGCGGGGCTCCAGCCGGCCGGAGACCAGCAGCGCCGGGGTGGCCACCGGCCCCCAGCCCCCGCCGCCGGTGGCGTCGACGAACCCGGCGACCAGCCCGAGCGGGGCGAGGAAGCGGCCCCGCAGCCGGCCGGCGGCCCGGTTCGCACGCAGCGGCCGGGAGAAGCGGACCAGCAGGTACGCGCCGAGGCCGAACAGCACGGCGGCCATCCAGGGCGCGGCGGCCTCGGTGGAGATGGCGCTGAGGAAGGTGGCCCCGGCGAACGCGCCCACCGCGCCGGGCAGCGCGATCCGGGCGACGACCCGCCAGTCGACGTTGCCGAACCGCCAGTGCGAGAGCCCGGCCGCGAGGGTGGTGCCGATCTCGGCCAGGTGCACGGAGGCGGACGCGGCGGCCGGCGCCACCCCGGCGAACAGCAGCAGCGTCGAGGAGGTGAGGCCGTACGCCATGCCGAGCGCGCCGTCGACCAGCTGCGCGGCGAGCCCGACCAGGGCGAGGATCAGCAGCTTGCGCACGGGCGCCCCCTGTCTTTTCGGCATCTCCTATCGACTTGGTCGACAATGCGGCACGACGGGGCTCCGGTCAATCCTCCATCCGACTGGTGGGACGACGCGGGCGAGCGGTCAGCTCCAGGCGGCTGGGTCGGCGGCCAGCTCGTTGACCCGGGCCGGCAGCGTCCCGCCGGCCACGTCGGCCAGGGTGACCAGCTCGAGGATCTCCCGCTCGCTGGCCCGCAGGGCGATCCACACGTCCTGCAGGGCGCGGGCGGCCCCCTGGTAGCCGAGCTGCTCCGGCCGCTGGCCCCGGATGTGCGCGAGCGGCCCGTCGATCACCCGGATCACCTCGGCCAGGGAGATCTCCGACGCCGGCCGGGCCAGCCAGTAGCCGCCCTCGGGGCCGCGCTGGGCGTGCACGATGCCGCCCCGGCGCAACTGGAGCAGGATGCTCTCCAGGAACTTCGGCGGGATGTCCTGGCTGCGGGCGATCTGCTCGGCGGTCACCGGTCGGGTCCGGCCGGTGACCGTGCCGCCCTCGGCCACCGAGGCCAGCTCGGCGGACGCGCGGAGGGCGTAGTCGACCCGGGCGGAGAGACGCATGCCGGCAAGGTTAGTCGCCGGCTCCGCCGCCCGGTCCCGCACCCCTCGGCCGATCGGCCAGGCCGGGGCCGGTCAGGCGCCGACCCGGCGCAGCAGCCCCTCCTGCACGGCGCTGGCGATGTGCCGGCCGTCGGTGGTGAACATCCGGCCGGTGGCCAGGCCCCGCGCGCCGGAGGCGGACGGGCTCCAGCAGTCGTAGAGGAACCACTCGTCGGCGCGGAACGAGCGGTGGAACCACAGCGCGTGGTCCAGGCTCGCGCCCACCACCCCGCCCGGGCCCCAGACCTCGCCGTGCACCGACAGGACCGAGTCGAGCAGGGTCAGGTCCGAGGCGTACGTGAGGGCGCAGGCGTGCAGCAGCGGGTCGTCCGGCAGCTTGCCGTCGAGCCGCATCCAGACCCGCTGGTGCGGCTCGGCCGGGCGGTCGCCGGGGCGTACCCAGCCGGGCTCGCCGACGTAGCGGACGTCGATCGGACGGGGAATCTGGCCCCAGATGCCCAACCGCTCCGGGTAGCGGGAGAGCCGGTCGGTCATCGTCGGCACCTCGTCCGGCCCGGGCACCTCGAGGGGGGCCGGCGCGTGGTGGTCGAGCCCCTCCTCCTGCCGCTGGAACGAGGCCGACATGAAGAAGATCGGCTTGTCGTGCTGGAGCGCGACCGAGCGGCGCACCGAGAAGGACCGGCCGTCGCGGACGTTCTCCACCTGGTACTCGATCGGCTCGGCCGGATCGCCGGGGCGGACGAAGTAGCCGTGCAGGGAGTGCACGAAGCGCTCCGGCTCGACGGTGCGCCCGGCGGCGACCAGGGCCTGGCCGGCGACCTGGCCGCCGTACACCCGCTGCGGACCGACCGGGGGGCTGATGCCCCGGAAGGTCATCTCGCCGGTGTGGTCGAGGTCCAGCACCTCCAGGAGCTGGTCGACCGCGGCCTGGCCGGTCGCCGCCGCCGGGCTGTCGCTCACTGCAGGGCCCGCGCGGAGGCGGCGTCGACCAGCGAGCCGAGCTGGTGCACCCGCAGGGTGTTGGTGGAGCCGGGGGTGCCGGGCGGGCTGCCCGCCACGATCACCACGTAGTCGCCGGGGTTGGCCCGGTTGAGGCCGAGCAGCGCCTGGTCGACCTGGCGGAACATGTCGTCGGTGTGCTCGACGAACGGCATCAGGAACGTCTCGACGCCCCAGGAGAGGGCGAGCTGGTTGCGCACCTCGGGGACCGGGGTGAAGGCCAGCAGCGGCAGGTCGCAGTGCAGCCGGGCGAGCCGCTTGACCGTGTCGCCGGTCTGGGAGAAGGCCACCATGGCCTTCGCGCCGATCGCCCGGGCGATCGAGGAGGCGGCGACGGTGAGCGCCCCGCCGTGCGTACGCGGGTCGTGCTGGAGGCGGGGCACGCCGATCGAGCCCGACTCGGTGGTCTGGATGATCTTGGCCATGGTGCTGACCGTGAGTACCGGGTACTTGCCGACGCTGGTCTCGCCGGAGAGCATCACCGCGTCCGCGCCGTCGAGCACCGCGTTGGCCACGTCGGAGGCCTCCGCGCGGGTCGGCCGGGAATTCTCGATCATGGAGTCGAGCATCTGGGTGGCCACGATGACCGGCTTGGCGTTCTCCCGGCACAGCTGCACCGCGCGCTTCTGCACCAGCGGCACCTGGTCCAGCGGCAGCTCGACACCGAGGTCGCCGCGGGCGACCATCACGCCGTCGAAGGCGAGCACGATCGCCTCCAGGTGGTCGACCGCCTCCGGCTTCTCGACCTTGGCCAGCACCGGGCGGCGCACGCCCTCCTCGTCCATGATCGAGTGGACCAGCTTGATGTCGTCGGGCGAGCGGACGAACGACAGCGCGATCAGGTCGACCCCGAGCCCGAGGGCGAAGCGCAGGTCCTCGGCGTCCTTCTCCGACAGCGCCGGGACGCTCACCGCGACGTTGGGCAGCGAGACACCCTTGTTGTTGGAGACCGGGCCGCCCTCGGTCACCAGGCAGCGGATGTCGTTGCCGGTCACGTCGCTGACCTCGACCGCCACCCGGCCGTCGTCGATCAGCAGCCGGTCGCCCGGCTTCACCTCCTGCGGCAGCTTCCGGTAGGTGCAGGAGACCCGCTCCTTGGTGCCGAGGATGTCGTCGCCGGTGATCACCACGGAGTCGCCGGTGCGCCACTCGTGCGGGCCGTCGGCGAACCGGCCGAGCCGGATCTTCGGGCCCTGCAGGTCGGCGAGCACCGCGACCGGGCGGCCGGCGGCGTCGGCGGCCTCGCGCACCAGTCGGTTCACCGCCTCGTGGTCGGCGTGGCTGCCGTGGCTGAAGTTGAGCCTCGCCACGTTCATGCCGGCCTCTACCAGGCCCCGGATGCGCTCGGGCGACGAGGTGGCGGGGCCGAGGGTGCAGACGATCTTCGCGCGGCGGTTCACGCCCATCAGGCTAGTCTCTCCTCCGGGTCGACCTGCCGACCGACCCCTTTCGGACTGCGGAACATTGTCCGACGACGCGCGAGAACCGCGCAGCGGGCGGTGAGTACCGCACCGGAACGTCGTGAGCGGCGGGCATCGGCGACCGCGCGGCGGAAATCGTACCGCCCGGTCGCAGCCCGCCGACGCGGCGCTCCCCGGGGCCGGGCGGCCGCCGGCCCACCGGCGAGGGACGAGCAGCGCGACGGGCGCGACGGCGACCGGGCCCGCCCGGCGGGGATCCGCGGGCGACCGGTCGCCCGGCCGACGTCAGCTCTCCGTCTTGGCCAGGGGAAACTCCAGCGAGCCGGCCGGGCAGAGGAAGGTGAGCACGTCCACGCGGTAGAGCCCGGCCTGCACCGCCGGGTCCGCCTCCATCACGCTGCGTACGTCGTCCACCGAGCCGGTACGGGCCAGTCCGAAGCCGATCGGCGGGTCCGGCTCACGGGCCGGGCCGTCCACCGAGCCGTCGATCAGGATGATGCCGCGCCGGTGCAGCGCCTGCATGTGCTGCAGGTGCTCGGCCTGGAGCCGCTGCACCGTCTCCTCCGGCAGGGCCCGGCCGGACGGACCCGGGTAGAGCACGATGCACTCGTACGTGTCGAGCGCGAAGTCGACCCGCGGCGTCGCGGCCATGGCGCACCTCCAGACGTCCGTCCGCCTCCGGCTCAGCGTCGCACGGCGCACCCCGCCGCGGCGGCCGCTCGGCGCAAGGTGGCGGGGTTGCCCACCAGGTGCGCCGTTCGTCCCGGCGATCCGGCGACCGACAAGATCAAAGAATCCACGAAGCGCGCTTCGCTGGTACGTTCGGAAACTGCCGACGACCCATCGCCGAGCGGAGGTCCAGGGTGAGCCACACCCCGCCGGCCGGCTCCCGCTGGCAGGACGTCTTCGCCGCCGGCGGGGAGATGGGCACGGCCATCGCCGGCCACGACTGGTCGGCCACCCCGCTCGGCCCGATCGACTCCTGGCCGCAGAGCCTGCGCACGGCGGTGACCATCTGCCTGCACTCCCGGTTCCCGATCCTGCTCTGGTGGGCGAGGAGCTGGTGATGCTCCACAACGACGCGTACGTGCCGATCCTGGGGGCGTCCAAGCGCGGCGCGCTGGGCCGGCCCGGCGCCGAGGTGTGGCCGGAGGTCTGGGACGTCATCGGCCCCATGCTCACCGACGTGCTGGCCGGCCGGGGCGCCACCTGGAACCAGGACCAGCTGCTGCTGCTCGACCGCTTCGGCTTCGTCGAGGAGTGCTACTTCACCTTCTCCTACAGCCCGATCATCGACGAGTCCGGCACCCCCGGCGGCGTCTTCACGGCGGTCACCGAGACCACCGACCGGGTGGTCAGCGACCGCCGGCTGCGGCTGCTCACCACCCTGGGGGCCGCGCTGGTCGACGTGACCGAGCCCGAGGAGGTGCTCCGGCGTACGGCCAAGGCCCTGGCCGGCAGCGCCTCGGTGCCGTTCGTCCGGCTCTACCAGGCCGACCCGGACGGCCTGCGGCTGGTCGCCGGCGACGACGCCGAGCCCCCGCCGGGCGCCGTGGCGTCCTGGCCGCTGGCCGACGTGCTGGCGGACGGGCAACTGCGGGTGCTCCCCCTCGACCCGGCCGACGACCCGGACCGGCCGGGAATCGCCAAGGTCGCCGTGACCCCGGTGCCGGAGCCCGGCGGCAGCGCCCCGACGGCCGTGCTGGTCGCCGGGTTCAACCCGCGCCGTCCGGTGGACGCCGACTACCTCTCGTTCATCGAGCTGCTGGCCGGTCACATCGGCACCGCCCTCGCCGGGGCCCGGGCCTACCAGGAGGAACACCGGCGGGCGGAGGCCCTGGCGGAGCTGGACGCGGCGAAGTCCGCCTTCTTCGCCAACGTCAGCCACGAGCTGCGCACCCCGTTGACCCTGATCGCCGGGCCGGTCCGTGACGCCCTCACCGACCCGGCGCAGCCGCTGCCGGCGGAGCTGCGCCGCCGGCTGGAACTGGTCGACCGCAACGCCGCCCGGCTGCACCGGCTGGTCGACAGCGTCCTGGACTTCACCCGGCTGGAGGCGGGCCGGCTGAAGCCGGAGCGGGTCGCGCTCGACGTCGGCCGGTTCACCCGGGAGCTGGCCGCCGCGTTCGCCCCGGCGGTGGAGCGGGCCGGGCTCACCTTCGAGGTGGACTCCCCCCGGCTGCCCCGCCCGGCCTACCTGGACCAGGGCATGTGGGAGAAGATCGTCCTCAACCTGCTGGCCAACGCCGTCAAGGCGACCCTGCACGGGACGGTCCGGCTCCGGGTCGCCGACGACGACGGCTGGATCCGGCTCACCGTCGCGGACACCGGCGTGGGCATCCCCGCCGACCAGCTCCCCCGGCTCTTCCAGCGGTTCCAGCGGGTGACCGGGCCGACCGGCCGGTCCGCCGAGGGCACCGGCATCGGGCTGGCGCTGGTCCGGGAGCTGGTCCTCCTGCACGACGGCACGATCGAGGCGGAGAGCGCGCCCGGCGCGGGCGCGACCTTCACCGTCCGGCTGCCGTACGGCTCGCCGGAGGCGCCCGGCCCCGCCGCCGAGTCGGCCGGCCCGACCGCGGCGGCGGGCGCGCTGGCGGCCGAACTGGTCGCCGACCCGACGGAGGCCGGTGCGGTGGCTCCGGGCGACGGGCCCCGCATCCTGCTGGTCGACGACAACGCCGACCTGCGCGCGTACGTGGCCGACCTGCTCGCCCCGCAGTTCCGGGTCCGCACCGCGGCCGACGGGCGGGCGGCGCTGGCGGACCTGCGCGCGGACCCGCCGGACCTGGTGCTGGCCGACGTGATGATGCCCGGCCTGGACGGCTTCGGCCTGCTCGCCGCGGTGCGCGCCGACCCGGCCACCGCCGACCTGCCGGTGGTGCTGCTCTCCGCCCGGGCCGGACCGGAGGCCGCGGTCGAGGGGCTGGCCGCCGGCGCGGACGACTACCTGGTCAAGCCGTTCTCGGCGAGCGAGCTGCGGGCCCGGATCCGGGCCAACCTGGACCGGGCGCGGGCCCGGCTGCGGCGGGGCCGGTGGGCGACCCAGGTCGTCGAATCGCTCACCGACGGGGTCTGGATCGCCGACGAGCACGGCGTCATCATCCACGTGGACGAGACCTTCGAGCGGCTGACCGGGTACGGCGCGGACGGCCTGCCCTACCCGCCGCCGTACCCCTGGTGGCCGGATCAGACCGCGCACCCGGCGGAGCGGGCCCTGCTCGACCGGGCCCTGGTGCACCTGCTCGACGAGCGCACCGGGGCGTACGAGGTGCCGTTCCAGCGGCCGGAGGGACGGATGATCTGGGCCTCGGTCTCGGCGATCGAGGTGCCCGACCCGGACCACGACCGCGCCCTGCTGGTCGGCACCGTGCGCGACGTGACCGCCGAACACGCCGTCATGCAGCGGCACCGGGACGCCGCCGCGCTGGCCGACCGGCTCGTCACCGCCGGCGACGAGACCGAGGTGCTGGCGCTGGTCGCGGAGGCGCTGGGGCGGGCCTTCGACGGCCTCGCCCACCGGGCCCCCCGGGACGCCGCCGGGCGGGCGTACACGGCCGCGGGCCCGCTCGACCGCGACCGAC
>NZ_JBSGJR010000343.1:0-7509 GCF_053605645.1 Micromonospora sp. NPDC003776 | reverse complement strand
ACGCCGACGCCGTCACCAAGCACGAGCCACGACCAGCCACTACGCCCGGCAAGCCCTCACCGAGCCGTGATCACAATCCCCGGCTGGAGTATTAGATCGGGTCTCATCTAGACAATTGCGTACAGGCCCAGGCAGTCGGGCTTCGTTCGAGTCGGTCAGGTCCGTTTGAGACTCGCTCGTGCTGCACGTGCCGGGGGCGCGACCTGGCGGGGGCAAGATTCGGCTTCTGCCGCGGTGCAATAGCATGCCGGATCAGGTTGAGTGATGGAGGGTCGCCCGGGATGGTGGATGCGGAGTTCCCGCCGGGCTCGTTGGTCCGGTTGGTGGCGCGGCCGGAGGTCGTCGGCGTTGTCCGTGGGTCGCGCTCGGTCGGCGGGGCGGTGGGCTACGACGTCTTCCACGGCGACCGTACGCACAGCTACTTCGCGTCACAGCTCGAGCTGGTGCCCGATGAGCCGCAGACCGCGCCGATCTCCGCCGCCGCGCTGCGCGCCGGTCTGACGTCCGAGCTGCTGCGGGACCCGAACACCGCCTACCTGCACGCGCGCAATGCCGGCCGCATCGACTATGAGCCGTATCAGTACCGCCCGGTTCTCAAGATCGTCCAGGCTGAGCGGCCGCGCATTCTGGTCGCTGACGACGTGGGCGTCGGTAAGACGATCGAGGCGTGCCTGATCATCAAGGAGTTGCAGGCGCGGCACCGGGCGCGGTCGGTGCTGGTCATCTGCCCCAAGGGGCTGGTCGTTGACGACAAGTGGCGCGGCGAGCTGAAGCGGTTCGACGAGGATTTCGTCCACCTGGACGGTGCCGCGCTGCGGTTCTGTGTAGAGGAAACGCTCCGCGAAAACGAGTGGCCGGCCCGCTTCAGCAAGGCGATCCTGCCCTACTCGCTACTGGACCGGGACCTGCTGGAGGGTGTTGACCGGGACGGGATCCGCCGCCCGGGACTCGTCGACCTGGCGCCGGGGCCACGATTCGACCTGGTGATCATCGACGAAGCGCACCACATCCGCAACCGCCCCACCTACGCCTACCGCAACGTGGCGCGGCTGACCGAGGCGGCCGAGGCGGTCGTGATGCTCTCCGCGACACCGCTGCAGATCGACAGTCGGGACCTCTTCACCCTGGTGAACCTGCTGCGCGATGATCTGGTACCAACCGAACGTGACTTCGCCCAGATGTTGGAACCCAACCACTACCTCTACGAGGCGGTCGAAGCGGCCCGTGGCGGCGACGAGCACTGGCAGGAGGGCGTGCAGCAGGCCCTGAGCGACGCACTGGCGACCCGCTGGGGGCGGCAGGTCTTGGCGGTGGACCCACGAGTCGGTGACATCCGTGACCTGCTCGGCGCGCCGGGTAACGACAACCGGGTGCGGGTGGTGCGGGCGCTGGAGGACCTCAACACGTTCTCGTCCATTGTTACTCGCACCCGGCGGCGCGACGTCGGCGAGTTCACCACCCGCAAGCCGGCCGCGCCCATGGTCGCTTTCACACCGCGGCAGCAGGTCGTGCACGACGCGGTGCTCGGGCTGGGTCGGAAAATCTCGCAGTTGCAGGCGCCCGGCATGCCGACCGAGTTTCTGCTGTCCATGCTCTACCGCCAGGCAGCCAGCTCCATCAGCGGCCTGGCGCCGTTGGTGGAGCAGGTCCTCAACAACCGCTTGGACACGGTCGAGTTCGGCGAGGTCGGCGACGATGCCCCGCTTGTCCCGCCCCGGATCCTCAGCGAGGTGCGCGAGCAGATCGAAAGCCTCGGCGAACTCGCCGCCGACCTGGATGGCGAGCCGGATCCCAAGCTCGACCTGCTGCGGCAACTCGTGGTCGACAAGCAGGCCCAGGCGAACAACAAGGTCCTGCTGTTCAGCACGTTTCGGCACACGCTGGCCTACCTGCGGCGCGCAGCACAGGAGTGGGGCGTGCGGGTGGCGGTCATGCACGGCGAGGTTCCCGACGCGGAACGCTATGCGCTGCGCCGACGGTTCAAGCTGCCCAAGGACAATCCTGACGCGGTCGACCTGCTGCTCAGCTCGGAGGTCGGCACCGAGGGCCTGGACTACCAGTGGTGCGACACCCTAGTGAACTACGACATCCCATGGAACCCGATGCGCATCGAGCAGCGCATCGGCCGCATCGACCGCCGCGGCCAGCGCAGCCCGTCGGTGGCGATCGTCAACATCCTCACCGAGGGCACCATCGAGGCCGAGATCTACCGGCGCTGCCTGTCGCGCATCGGCGTGTTCCACCGCGCGGTCGGTGGCAGCGAGCGGATCCTCGGTGACCTCACGACACAGCTGCGGCGCATCGCTGACGACCTGACTCTCTCTGACGCCGACCGGGTACAGCGGCTGCAGCAGCTAGCCGACAACGAGGTCCGGCGCATCGAGGAAGCCCAACGGCTGGAGGACGCGCAGGCCGACCTGCTCGGGCTGACGACCGAGTCACTCCAGCAGCGCATCGCCGAGGCGAGTAGCGAATGGCTCGACAGCGAGAAGCTGGGCGACCTGGTGCGCACCTATCTGGGCGATGTGCTCGGCGGCCGGCGTATCGCCGCGCTCAAGCCCGGCAAGGTCGTCACCGTGCGGCTGGATGACGGGGCGGCAGCACGCGTCGGCGACGACGTGCGCGCGGCCGGCGGAGATGCCCGCCTCGAGCGTCTGCTTCGGCGCAAGGAGCCCGTGCTGCGCCTGACCATTGACCCCGGGATCGCGGCCGACGAGGACGATGTCGAGCTGATAGCACCCACCCATCCGCTGGTCCTGACGGCGGCGACCGGCGCGGCGCTGGACGCCGTGCCCTGGGCTTCCCTGAAGGTCCACTCCACTGCTGTACCGCCCGGGGTGTATCCGGTCGCGATCCACGGCTGGACGCGGCTGGACGCGCGCGACTCCCTGACCCTGCGATACGTCAGCCCCGACCCCCAGGTGGAGGCCCACGCTGGTGCTCTGCTCGCCGCAGCGGTCGACGGCGACCCCGATCTCGGTTCAGGACTCACGCCCGATCATCTCGACGCGCTCGCCGAGCGCCACAACGCCCAGTGGCAGGCCGCCCGCGAGACCCACGTGGCCCGGGCCGGAGCCATGGCCGAGCAGCGCATCGCCTCGCTGCGGGCCCAGCGCGACAGACAGATGCGCGCCATCGAAGTGGGCCTGCGTGACGTCACCGACGCGCGAATCCTGCGCATGCGGCACAGCGAGCTGGACTCAGTGCGTGACCGGTTCGACAGGCTCATCAAGCAGCACGACCGCAAACCCGACCTGACGACCCGAGCACTCGCGACGGTGCTGCTCGAGGTGGCCCAACCGTGACGATCCCCGAGGTGACGAGCTTCGAGCAGCTCTATGCCGACCGGCGCTCCTACGTCGACACGGCCCGACGCAACGGGTTCGAGGCCGGCCTGCGCAGCCTGCTGTCCGAGCTGTACCCGGACAACGCCCACTTCATCTACGAGCTGCTGCAAAACGCCGAGGACGCCGGCGCCCGCGAGGTCAGCTTCGACCTACGGCCGCACGGGCTGCGCGTCGAGCACGACGGCCGGCGGCTGTTCGACCTGCGCGACATCGCCTCCATCACCGGGATCGGGCAGTCGACGAAGAAGGACGACACCACGACGATCGGCAAGTTCGGCGTCGGGTTCAAGGCCGTATTCGCCTACACCGAGGCGCCGGAGATCCACTCCGGCGAGCACTCCTTCGCCATCCACGACCTGTTCGTGCCCACCCGCATCTCCGGCGAGGCGGCGCCCGACCGCACGACGTTCTGGTTCCCGTTCAACCGCGCGGCCAAGCCCGCCGACCGTGCCGCTGCCGAGGTGGCCGCCGCGCTGCGTGACATCTCGGCTACGACGCTGCTGTTCCTGAACCACATCGCGCTGATCTCCTGCTCGTTGCCCGCCGGCGAGGAGCGGCTGATCGAGCGACACAGCGTCGACGGGCACATCATCAAGATCGAAACTGACCACGATGGCGAGCCGCCCTCGTACTGGTACCGGGTCACGGGCAACGTCGAGGTCGACGGGCGACCATACCCGGCCGCCGCCGCATTCGCGCTCCAGCCCCCGAGCGGCGAGCAGAGGGGGCCGAAACGCTTCATTGTCAAGCCAGACAAGGGGAAGGTCTTCATCTATTTCCCGGCGGTCAAGGAGACCTCGGGCCTGCGCTTCCATATCCACTCGCAGTTCGCCTCGACCGTGGCCCGCGACAGCGTCCGCGACGATCCCGGCAACGACGAACTCGTGGCGGGCATCGGCGAGCTGATCGTCGCGGCACTGCCAGCCATGCGGGACGCCGACCTGATCACCGATGGACTGCTGGAGACGCTGCCCAACAAGCGTGACGACCTGCCAGACCGTTACGACGTACTGCGCACACAGATCATCGAAGCATTCGATTCCGAAAAACTGACGCCGGTGGCCGGCGGCGGCCATGCCCCTGCCACCGAACTGTGGCGCACTGACTACGCGTCGGTCCGCTCCGCGCTCTCCGTCGACGACGCCGACTTCCTTTGGGCGCTGACACACTCCGGCAACGAGTGGGAGCCCAGCCCCGGCTGGCTGCGCTCGGCTGAGGGGCGTGCGAAGGCGTTCCTCGACTCACTGACAGCGGCCAACTTCGACCGCGACCTGCTCACCCGCGCCATCCGCGAAGTTGCCCGCTGGTACACCACCACCGACCCGCGCCTCAACCGCTGGACGTCCTGGCTCGCAGCCAAGCACAACGACTGGCTGCGCAAGTTCTATGTGGCACTCGGCGACCTGTCACACGATGGTTCGGACTCGCCGGAGTCGCACCTGCTGCGGCATGAACTCATGCGCATCCCGCTGGTCCGCGTGCACCAGGGCATCGGCTTCCACCACGTCCGGTCCAGCGCGGCCCACCTCCCGACAGCGCCCGGCGCACGCGCGAACGGGCTGGTCCCGGACTCGCTGGTGGTCTTCGGCGAGGACAATTCGCGAGAGGGCCGCGCCCTGCGCCAGTTCTACCAGGGCCTTGACGTCAGGCCGTGGGATGCCTCCGCCCAGCTCGACGCGTGCTTCTCGCTCTATGGCTCACAACCCGGTCAACGACTGCCGGCGGTGACCGACGAGCATCTCGCAGACCTGCTCGAACTCAAGAAGCTCATCGAGCGCGGTGCCATTTCGGCCACCATCTACGCGGACAAGCCCATCTTCGTAGCAATGCGGCGCGACGGCACCACACACTGGGCATCCGCTCGCTCCATCTACCTCGATGATCCGTTCGTACTGACCGGCCTGTCCGCGCTCTATCAGTCGCAGCGATTCCCGGGCCACCCACTCAGCCTGCTCAGCCCCGATTACGCCGACCAGCGGTCCCTCGACGTCGCCGTGATGGTGGAGTTGCTTGGCGCAACATCCGGTCTGACGATCGAACAGGTTCGGATCTGGGACAACCCCAGGTTCAAGTCGCGCTGGCGCTACGACGGCAACGAGAACAGCAATATGATCTCGCGCGACTGGGTGATCCCGCACCTCGCGCTCATCGTCTCGACAGAGGACGAAGCACTTCTACGCAACCTGTGGAAGACAGTCGTCTCGGCGGACGCGGGCGTCGCGGACGCCGTGTACCAATCCAACAGGTCCAAACCGTCCCGAGTGATCGACTCACGACTGGCCCAGGACCTCAGTTCGGCCGCTTGGATCCTCGACCGCGACGGCAACTTCCGCCGCCCAGAGGACATGACCGTCGATGAGCTGGCTGACGGGCTCGGCTCGCCGGCGAACTCTGAACTCCTGCGGCGGGCAGGCTTCGGGAAAAAAGCCGCCGCCGACGCCCAGCAGGAACGTGAGTACGCCGAATTTGCCAAGAAGCTTGGCTTCGCCCCCGAGCAGTTGCGGACACTCGCGGAACTCGCCGAGAAGAACCCGGAGAAGCTCGCGGCGCTCGTCGCCGACGCGGAGACTCAGGTCCGGTTGCCCGGGGGCTCCAGCCTCTCGCCCGAGAGCCGTTCCCGGCGCGCAGGCGAGGTAGCCGCCAAGGCCCCGCAACGCCGCTACGACGACCGGGTACGGTCGGTACGAATCCAGGTTCCCGGCCACATGAGCGAGGCGCGCAGCTATCTGCGCCGGCACTACACCAATGACGACGGCGAGCTGATCTGCCAGATCTGCCTACTCCCCATGCCGTTCCAGATTCGGACCGGCGACTACTACTTCGAGGCGGTTCAGTTCGTCCGAGACGCAGGCCGCGACCTTCAGGAGAACCGAGTCGCGCTCTGCCCGACGTGTGCCGCCAAGTACCAGCACGCTCGCGGGACGAAACTCGAGGACCTGCGCACCGACCTGCTCACGCAGGAGATCGGCCACCGAGAGGCGATCGCTGTCGATGTTGTGCTCGCTGGCGTACCCCGACAGGTCCGCTTCGTCGGCAAGCACGCGATCGACCTCCAAGCCGCACTCGTAGCCTCGGAAGCCTCCCTCCTGGACGAGGATGACATCGAGTTCGATAACTAGCGCCTCGTCACGCGACCTCGAACGGGTAATCGGGGTGGTGGATCTTGGATCTGGTGGCGAATGACGCTTCGGTTTGGCGCTGGCTGCGCCAGGGGGCGGGTCGGGGAATGGGCTCGACAGCGACCTGTGTTGCCGGGCATGCGATCAAGCGGCCCAGCGTGGTGAACCGCTCGAGTTGGATGCTGGTCGTCGCGACCGCCGGGATGCTCAAGCGGCTGTCCGTCGACAGCAGCTCGCTATAGCGGAACGTGAATCACACGAAGGTGGCTCGGAAGATCCATTGGTCTACCGGCACATGGACCGAATCTGGGAGGCCCCGAAGCAGGCCGATGGACCGCACCCGGTCGAGATGGGTGGGTACGGGGCGGTCGCCGGGTCGCGGGACCTCCTCGACGCGCTGATCGGCCACGTCGAGGAGGTCAGCGGCGAGGCCGGCGACCAGACGGAGGACTACCGGGCGCGGATGCTTGTCGAGCGCAACGACTGACCGCACCGGCTACAGGCCGGCCAGGGCTGCCTCGACCTTTTTCGCCAGCGACGGCTTCACCTTGCCGGAGACCCTGACGAGAACCCGTCCCTGGTCGGCCCGGTAGTGGTACTCGGTGCCCAGTATCCGCATGTTTTTCAGCGTGTCCTGGATGTACTTCGACCTGCCGTCGGCGTCGCCTGCGGTGGGCCATACCTCAATAACCAGGCCGCGGCTGATGTCGTACTTTTCGCCGTCCGGGTCGCCGCCGGGCATGTCCGCGCAGGCGCGGGAGGTGTAGCCGTTGGGGCGGCCGAGGAGGTTGTTGGGGTCGGTGTCCTCGTCCTGCACGCTGCCGTGGGTGAGGCCGAGCTTCGCGGCGGTGAGCTTCGCCAGCATGATCTTCGCATCGAGTGGAGCGGCCGGCGCGGGCGGTTTCAGAGCGGGGGCGCTGGTCGTGCTGGCGGCGGGGGCCGGCTGGCTGGTGGCCTGGGCGCCCCACCCGGTCCAGAAGGTGGACAGGTTGTCCCAACCCTTGTAGTCGAAGTCCCGGATCACAAGTCCGGCCTTGCCGGAC
>NZ_JBSGJR010000342.1:0-7526 GCF_053605645.1 Micromonospora sp. NPDC003776 | reverse complement strand
CTGGTGATGCTGGACGGCTCCGGCAAGCAGCGGTGGGTGCTCAGCATCCACGGCGACGACGACCTCTACTTCACCGCACACACCGCGGCGACCGGCAGGGGCGGGACCGTCACCCCGAGGCGAGCGGGACCGGCCCGGGTTCGGCGTGGACCGGCTCCGGACGGGGCGCGCCGGCCAGGGCCCGTTCCGGCACCCGGAGGCCGACCCGCGCGCCACCGCCCGGCCCGGTCCCGATGACGATCCGTCCGCCGAGCGCGCCCGCCACCGCCCGGACGATGGCCAGTCCGAGCCCCGTTCCGGTGGCGGTGGCCCGCCCCGGCCGGCCGTCGAGCAGGTCCGGTACGGCCGCCGGCGCGATCCCCGTTCCCGAGTCGACCACCGCCACCGTCCAGCCGGTGGCGTCCCGATGTCCGACGAGGGCGATCCGGTCGCCGGGGCCGGTGAACTTCACCGCGTTCTCGATCAGGCAGTCCAGGGCCGCCTCCAGGCGTTCCGGGTTGACCCGGGTCGGCCCGATGGCCGAGTGGCACGACCACTTTCGGTCAGCCGTCGGCGCCCAGCGGCGGGCGATCCGGGCCAGTTCGGCGTCCAGGTCGACCGGTCGGACCTCGTGCCGCTGCTCCAGCTGCATCAGCGTGACGAGCCGGTGCGCGATCCGGGTCGCCTTGTCCAGCTCGTCGAGGACCACCCCGCTGTCCGCCAGCGTGGCCGGGTCGTCGTGCGTGGTACGCAGCAGCTCGGTGTAGCCGCGGGCGATGGTCAGCGGCGTGCGCAGCTCGTGGGAGGCGAGCCGGACCAGCAGCTCCTGCCGGTGCGCCCGGTCCCGTTCGGCCGCCCCGATCCGTTGCACCTCGTGCAGCAGCACGTGCCGCCGGTGCACGTGCCAGGCCATCACCACGAAGATCACCGCCATCAGCGGCTCCTCGGCGGTCTCCTCCCAGCGGATCTCGCCGATCGCCGCGTGGTGGGCCAGGATCACCCCGGTGGAGGTGGTCACCGCGACCAGCGCGCCGACCATCCAGGCCAGCCCCCAGGTGGTGAACCCGTAGACCAGCGCCAGGCTGATCCAGACCAGGTGGAACGGCACCGTCTCCTGCCCGGGCAGGAACCACATCAGCACCACGTTGACCGTGGCGAAGAGGACCCAGATCCCGCCGAGCGCCCGGTCAGTCGAGGGCGTACGCATAGCCCACGCCCCGGACGGTCTCGATCCGGTCCGGCCGGTCCAGCCGGCCGCGCAGGCGCCGGACCGACACGTCGACCACGTTGCTGCCCGGGTCGAAGTTCAAGCCCCACACGTCGGCCAGCAGCTCCTCCCGGCTGCACGCCCGGCCGGCCCGGGTCATCAGGTGCTGCAACAGCAGGAACTCCCGCAGCGGCAGCTCCACCCGTCCCCCGTCCACGGTGGCCCGGCGCCGGTGCAGGTCCAGTTGCACCGGACCGACCCGCAGCCAGCGGCCGGCGTCGCCCGCCGGCGCGCGCATCCGGGCGCGTACCCGGGCCAGCAGCTCGGCCACCGCGAAGGGCTTGCCGAGGAAGTCGGCGGCGCCCGCTTCCAGCACCGCGACCCGGGTGCTGATCTCCGGCACCGCGGAGAGCACCAGCACCGGCTGGTCGGGCCGCTGCTCCCGCAGCCGGTCCAGCACCTGGCGCCCGTCCAGACCGGGCAGCATCAGGTCCAGCACCACCAGGTCGAAGTCCCGGCGCAGCGCGGCGTCCAAGCCGGCGCTGCCGGAGGACGCCCGCTCGGTCAGCAGGCCACCGCCCTCCAGCGCCCGGGTGACCAGCCGGCCGATCCGGTCGTCGTCCTCGATCACCAGTACGCGTCCCACCGTGCCCCCACAGCCGTCGGTGACTTTCTGGCGCCTTCATGAAGCTCCTGTCGGGTTCATCTCCGCGTCCGCCGAACGGGGCTAGCTTCTGTCGCCGTTCCGACACGGCCGCGCCCCGGGCGAATGACGGCCGGATGACGGCATGGTCATAAACGGTCGTCGACGCGGCCACGCCACCCATGCTCCTCTCACCAGCCCGGCCGCGTACCGCATGCGCGGCCGGTCTCCGTGACCGAGGGGGTGAGGGGCATGCTGCGCCGTTCCGTCTGGCCGCGGTGGTTCGTGTCCACGTGTTGCCTGTTGCTCGTCGGGTTCGTCGTACCGCCCGAGTCGGCCGCCGCCGAGCCGACCACCGGCGGCATCACCCTGTCGGTGGTCAGCGCCCGGACCGTCGGTCCGGCGCCGCAGATCCAGCAGGGAGCCCCGGTGGCCGACTACCGCTGGATGATCACCGCGGACGACACCGGCGACCCGCACGACGCGCTGGAGCACTGCCTGCCGGCCCGCGCCGGCGTGGACAGCGCGCCGGACTTCGCCGACCACTGCCGCTGGCCGTCCATCCGCAACACGCCCGGCGCGGTGGCGGTGGTCGCCCAGGGCGACCAGGACACCCTCGCCACCGGTACGGCCCTGACCGGGCTGCCCGCCGGCCGCTACCTGATCTCGGTCACCGCCGACGGCTACAAGATCGACGGGGAGCACTTCACGGTCACCGCCGGACAGACCGCGGCCGTGACGGTGGGCATGCAGCCGTACCCGCTGCCGCTGGGCACCGTCCGGCTTCGGGTCTTCGAGGACAGCGTGCCGGTGGACGGCACGTACGAGGTCGGCGCCGAGGACGGGCTGGCCGGCTTCACCGCCCACCTCGCCGACGTGATGGGCGAGGTGACCGTCGACTACTACGGCAACCCGCTGTGCACCGAGTACCGGCACACCGCGCCCGACGCCGACCACCCGGCCGGCCGGGTGGTCTTCGACGCCGACGGCCGCCCGGTGATCGCGAAGGAGTCGACCGGCTGCCGCAGCGATGCCAACGGCGACATCACCATCCCGAACCTCGGCCCGGACCGCTACGCCGCGCAGGTCGTGCCGCCGAGCGGACGCAGCTGGGTGCAGACCACCACCCTCGAAGGCGGCCACGACTGGGACGTCTGGGTGCAGGAGGGGGACACCGGCTACGACACGGAGCAGACCCTCGGCGGCGAGCCGGTGCCGTACGTCGACTTCGGCTTCGTCTCCCCGAAGGCGCTCACCGGCACCGCCACCGGCGCGGTCACCGGCACGGTGGTGCAGGCGTACACCTACGTCGGCGGGCAGGGTGGGGTCACCCTGCCGGCCGACGGGGTGGCCGGCGCGAAGATCGCCGGCCCGGTCGCCCGGCCCTGGGTGGCCCTGTCCGACCTCGGCGACGGCGACCGGATGGTCTACCTGGACCGGGGCGCCGCGGACGGCTCCTTCCGCATCCCGCACGTGCCCGACGGCGACTACCAGCTGACCCTCTGGGACGGGCCGCAGGAGATGCTGCTGGACAGCTTCAACGTCACGGTCAACGGCGGCAAGACGGTCGACCTCGGGGCGAAGCCGCTGGTCGGCTGGTTCACCGAGATCACCGGCACGGTCTTCGTCGACACCAACGGCAACGGCCGGCAGGACCCGGGGGAGAGCGGCGTGCCCCGCTTCCCGGTGGTGCTCAAGGAGCGCGACAACTCCCTGATGGACCAGGGCACCAACAGCGTGGTCACCGACAGCGTCGGGCACTACGCCATCAAGGAGGCGTACCCGCTGACCAAGTGGCTGGTGCTGGAGGCGTTCAACACCCGCTACAAGACCACCGGCATCACCTACCAGGCCCCCAACGAGCCGAACCCGACCACGCTGCTCGGCGCCGCCGTCGACGTGGACGTGCTGCCGATCATCGGGCTCAGCGGCCGGGTCGACTGGGGGGTGCAGCCGTACCGGGGGGCGGAGAACGGGGGCATCGCCGGCACTGTCACCTACGACACCACCCGCAACGAACTGGACCCGGCGTACGCGGCCACCGAGCCGTACCAGCCGGGCATCCCTGGCATCGAGGTGCACCTCTACGCGGTGGTCCGGGACGAGAACGGCGACCCGGTCCGCGAGTCGGACGGCTCGCTGAAGAAGGGCCCGGAGCTCAACGACGCGTACACCTCGGAGACCTGGCAGCCCGGCCGGGGCTGCACCGCCCGGATGTTCGACGGCCGGCCGCTCACCGACCAGCTCGCCCTGCCGGACTTCGGCACCGAGGCCGACCAGATGTGCGTGGAGGCCCCGATGATGGGCTTCCAGGCCGCGCCGACCGACAACGACCCGACGAACTTCGGGCAGACCGTCAACGGCAACTACGCCTTCGCCGACTCGAAGCTGAACCTGATCTCACCGGGCGACCCGGCCAACCCGGGCCCCGACCACGACCTGCCGCTGTACGCCCCGCTGCCCGACGGCGAGACCCAGCCGCTGGTGCCGGACGACTACCTGGTCAGCGTGGAGAGCCCGACCAACCCGGTCGGTGGCGGCCCGATCTACCTGCCCACCCGCGAGGAGGACGTCAACGTCTTCTCCGGGGACGGCTTCCTGCCCCAGGAGAACTTCCCGCCCTCGGCCGACCAGGCCACCGACCAGCCCGCCCCGCCGGACCCGCAGCCCGACCCCGGTGAGCCGCCGTCGCAGGGCAACGGCATCACCTCGTCCTGCGCGGGGGCGCTGCACACCGTCGAGGTCACCGACCCGGGCTTCCGGGACGGCGGGGGCAGCCCGTTCGAGGGCCAGCGGCGCCCGCTCTGCGACACCAAGCTGGTCGAGGTGCGCGCCGGGCAGGCCAGCGCGCCCAACTTCAACCTCTTCACGCCGGTGCCGTTGCCCACCCACTTCTGGGGCCTGGTGATCAACGACCTCGGGCTCACCCACGACAAGCGCAGCGCCAACTTCGGCGAGGCCGAGGGCATCCCGAACATCCCCGTCGGCCTGTACGACTGGGCCGGCCGCCTGGTGGACACCGTGGACACCGACTTCAACGGCATGTACGAGGCGATCGAGCCGTCGACCAGCACGTACAACTGTCCGCTGCCGGCCGGCCCGTGCCCGAACATGTACCGCTTCGTCGGCAACGACCCCGGCCAGCCCGGGCACCTCAACGGCAACTGGAACCCGCGCTACCGCACCATCGCCACCAACTTCCAGGCCTGGCCGGGGCTCTACACGGTGACCGACACGGCGCCCACCCAGGTCGCCGCGGTGGCCATCGGGCCGGACTCCGGGCAGCTCGGCCCCGTGGTCTGCGACCCGGCGGTGGACGTCCCGCAGATCTTCGCGGCCTCCCGGCCGTACCTGCGGGGCAACGATCCGACCAGGCAGCTCACCCTGACCGGCGCCGGCTTCGGCCGCACCCCGGGGCGCGTCGACGTCAGCGGCTTCACCAGCCAGACGGACACGCCGGTCGTCACCGTCACGTCCTGGTCCGACCGGCAGATCACCCTCACCCTGAGGAACCGCACCAACCCGACGGCGGAGCTCGCCCACGGCACGGCGGTGCTCACGGTGACCGCCGCCAACGGCCAGCAGACGGTGGACGGGTTCACCCTGCAGATCGTCGGCAACGGCGCGGGCGCCGGCACGGCCAGGAACCCCCGGGTGCTCCAGGTCAACCCGCCGGCCTCCGCCGTCCGGCCCGGGGAGACGACGTACCCGACCGTGCAGGCCGCCCTGGAGGCGGCGGCCCGGGCCGCGGGCATCGCGGTGGTCGCGGTCTGGCCGCACGCGGCCGGCAAGGACAATCCGTTCGGCGCCTACTACGAGAACGTGGTGGTGCACTCCTCGGTCTGGCTGCGCGGCGTCGGCCCCGGCGGCCGGTACGGCGACGGCACCTACGTGCCGGGCTCCGTGCTCGACGGGCGCGGCTTCGGCATCGACAACGCGGCCGGCACCGCCTGGGTGAACCTGGTGCAGGCCACCGCGCACGCCGCGCCCGCGGACGTGCCCGACGGGGCGGTGGTGACCCTGCTCGGGCGGGACAACCAGTTCACCCGGACCAACGCGCCGGCCCTGTCCGGCTTCCGGATCACCGGGGGCAACCAGTCGGACTTCCCCGGCAACGTCAACACCAACGGCAGCGTGCACACCCCGGTCGGGGCGGACGGTGCCCTGATCACCCAGGGCGGCGGGATCTACCTGCACTCCCAGGTCCACTACGCGGCCATCACCGACAACGTCATCGCCGCCAACAGCGGCGCGTACGGCGGCGCCGTCCGGATCGGCACGCCGTACCTGAACACCGGCAACGACCACGTGACCATCTCCCGCAACCAGATCCGGGACAACGGCGGCACCAACCTGGCTGGCGGCATCGGGATCTTCGCCGGCAGCGCCGGCTACTCGGTGGACCACAACGCCCTCTGCGGCAACTTCTCCGCCGAGTACGGCGGCGGGATCACCCACTACGGGCTTTCCGCCGGTGGCCGGATCGCCAACAACCGGATCTGGCTCAACCAGTCGTACGACGAGGCCGGCGGCGTCATGGTCGCCGGGGAACTGCCCGCCGACCCGGCGGCGTTGTCACCCGGCTCCGGCGCGGTGACCATCGACAGCAACCTGGTCGAGGCGAACCTCGCCAACGACGACGGCGGCGGACTCCGGCTGCTCCAGGCCGGCAACGTGCCGATCACGGTGACGAACAACATGCTGGTGGACAACATCTCCACCCACGAGGGCGGCGGCATCGCCCTGGACGACGCGCCCGACGTCCGGTTCGTCAACAACACGGTGGCCGGCAACATCACCACCGCCACCGCGGCCACCAGCACCGGCCGCGCCGCCCCGGCCGGCCTCTCCACCACGGCCAACAGCGAGCAGCTCCAGGCCACCCTGCCCGCCGGCGCGCCCACCTTCAGCAAGCCGAAGATGTTCAACAACATCTTCTGGGACAACCGGGCCGGGGAGTGGAACGGCGTGGCCGTCACCGGCATCGGCGCGGCCGGCGCTCCGGCCGGCGAACCGGTCCGGCACTGGGACATGGGCTCGGCCGACGGGGTGGGCCCGCTGACCCCGACCGAGACGGTGCTCCAGGACACCACCGGCACCGCGCCCAGCGGCACCAACCGGGTCGGGCTCGACCCGCGGTTCCGCAGCCCGTTCCCGGTGTCGGTGTCGGTCCTGACCTCGCGGACCTTCCCGACCTTCCGCCAGGCGGTGATCGTGCTCCAGCAGGTCCCGCTGACCCGGATGGGCGACTACCACCTGACCGGCACCACCTCGTCGGCCACCGACCTCGGGGTCATCCTGCACAGCTACGGCGACACCACGGTGATCGCCCCGACCACCGACATCGACGGCCAGGCACGCAACCTCCCGCACCCGGAGGCCGGCGCCGACGAACTGCCGTTCACCCCGCTGCGCCGGCTGCCCCTCACGCCGTTCCACGGCCGGTGACGGCCGTGCCCGACCGCCGCATCCCACCGGCCGACCGCGACGCACCGGCCTGACCGTCCGGGGGTGGCCGACCCCACAGCGGCCGCCCCCGGACCCCGACCACCCATCGAGGAGGAGATCGTGACCGATCCCGTACGGCAGCGGAGCATCAGCCGGCGTGCCCTGCTGGCCGGCCTCACCGGTCTGGGGGCCTGGGCCGTCCTGCCGGAGAGCGGCTCCGACGCCGAGCCGCGCCGCCCGGCGGCGGTG
>NZ_JBSGJR010000341.1:0-7528 GCF_053605645.1 Micromonospora sp. NPDC003776 | reverse complement strand
AGCGCTCGCCGTACGACACCCGGCCGGCGCCGGGCAACGGCCGCGGGCCGTACGAACCCCGGAGGCCGTGAGGTGCGCGACGGGCTGCGCGGGCTCCGAGGCGACCCAGCGGTCCCTCGCCGACCAGGCCGTCGCCGACGAGCGGCGGCGCATCGCCCGGGAACTGCACGACGTGGTGGCCCACCAGGTGAGCGTGATGGGGGTGCTGGCCACCGGCGCGCGGCGGGTGCTGCGCCGGGACCCGGACGCCGCCGACGAGGCGATGGCCACCGTCGAGGAGACCGGCCGGGCCACGCTGCGCGAGCTGCGCCGGCTGCTGGACGTGCTGCGCACCGACGCCGAGCCGGACCCCGACCTGGCCCCGCAGCCGGGCTTGACCGGCATCGAGACCCTGGTGGAGCAGGTGCGGGAGGCCGGGCTGCCGGTGACGTTGCGGGTGGACGGGATCCCGGCGCCGCTGGCCGAGGGGGTGGCGTTGGCCGTCTACCGGGTCATCCAGGAGGCGCTGACCAACGCGCTCAAGCACGCCGGCCGGGCCACCGCGCTGGTCCGGCTCACCTGGACCGACGGGTTCCTGGCCGTCGAGGTGACCGACACCGGCCGGGGTCCGGGGCCGGCGGCCGACCGGATCGGGCACGGCCTGGTCGGGATGCGGGAGCGGGTCGCCCTCTACGGTGGGGTGCTGCGGACCGGTCCGCGGACCGGCGGCGGCTTCCGGGTGTACGCGCGGATTCCGCTCGAGTCCGCCGGGGCGGTCCCGGCATGAGCGCCGACGGGGGAAGACGGATGACCGACAGCACGCCGCCACGGCCGGTCCGGGTCCTGCTCGCCGACGACCAGCCGCTGCTGCGTACCGGCTTCCGGATGGTGCTGGGCATCGAGGACGACCTGGACATCGTGGCGGAGGCCGGGGACGGCCTGGAGGCGGTGGAGCTGTCCCGCCGGCTGCTGCCGGACGTGGTGCTGATGGACATCCGGATGCCGCGGATGGACGGGGTGGCGGCGACCCGGGCGATCGTGGACGCCCGGCTGCCGGTGCGGGTGCTCATCCTCACCACCTTCGACCTCGACGAGTACGTGGTCGGCGCGCTGCGGGCCGGGGCGAGCGGCTTCCTGGCCAAGGACGTACCGGCCGAGGACCTGGTCACCGCGATCCGGACCGTGGCGGCCGGGGAGGCGGTGGTGGCGCCGCGGATCCTGCGCCGGCTGCTGGACCGGTTCGCGGACGTGCTGCCGGACCCGGCGGCCACCCCGCCGAAGGCGCTGAACGCGCTTACCGAGCGGGAGCGCGAGGTGCTGGTGCAGGTGGCGCGGGGGCTGTCCAACGCCGAGATCGCCCGCGCGCTGTCGGTCAGCGAGACCACCATCAAGACCCACGTCGGGCACGTGCTGACCAAGCTCGGGCTGCGCGACCGGGTGCAGGCGGTGGTGCTGGCGTACGAGACCGGCCTGGTCCGCCCCGGGGCGTGAGCGTGCGGGGTGGCGACCGTCACCTACCGTGACCATCGGGCGGGTGGTGGGGTTGACCATGACGCGGCGTGAGGTTCTACCGTCGGCGCCGCTGGTTCAGGGGTGACCCTGAGTCGACCTCGGGGGCGACCCCCGACGGATTTCCGGCGCGGACTCCGCCCGGGGACGGACGGATCCCCGGTCGCCGGCGGCGAGGATGGGTAGGGCCGCACCGGCCAGCGGGGGCGGTGCGGATATGGCAGGCAGACCGGAAGAGGTGTATGACGTGACCGCGACGGTGGGACGGCAGGCGCAGGCCGCCGCCCGGGCGAGCGACGTGTGGAAGGTGTACGGCAGCGGGGAGGCGCAGGTCAGCGCCCTGCGGGGGGTGACCTGCGAGTTCGAGCGGGGCCGGTTCACCGCGATCATGGGCCCGTCCGGCTCGGGCAAGTCGACGCTGATGCACTGCCTGGCCGGGCTGGATTCGGTCACCCGGGGCACCGTCATGATCGGCGACACGACGGTGACCGGGCTGGGCGACGCCGGCCTGACGAAGCTGCGGCGGGACAAGGTGGGTTTCATCTTCCAGCAGTTCAACCTGCTGCCCACCCTCACCGCCCAGGAGAACATCCTGCTGCCGCTGTCGATCGCGGGTCGCAAGCCGGACCCGGCCTGGTACGACACGGTGATCGACACCGTCGGCCTGCGGGACCGGCTGGGGCACCGGCCGGCGCAGCTCTCCGGCGGCCAGCAGCAGCGGGTGGCGTGCGCGCGGGCGCTGGTCTCCCGCCCCGAGGTGATCTTCGCGGACGAGCCGACCGGCAACCTCGACTCGCGATCCGGCGCCGAGGTGCTCAACTTCCTGCGCAACTCGGTGCGCGAGCACGGTCAGACGATCGTGATGGTGACCCACGACCCGACCGCCGCCGCGTACGCCGACCGGGTGGTCTTCCTCGCCGACGGGCAGATCGTCTCCGAACTGATCGAGCCGACCGCCGACACCGTGCTGGACACCATGAAGAAGCTGGACACCCCGGCCGAGGTGGGCAACTGATGCTGCGGGCCACTCTGAAGAGCCTGCTGGCGCGCAAGGTGCGCCTGCTGCTGTCCGGCCTGGCCGTGGTGCTGGGTGTCATGTTCGTCTCCGGTGCGTTCGTCCTCACCGACACCCTCGGCCGGTCGTTCGACGCGGTCTTCGCCGACGGACTCGCTGACGTCGACGTCAACGTCGCGGCGAAGCCGAAGGTGGCGCTCAGCGAGCAGGAGGGCGAGCAGGTCGCCGCGCCGGTGGCCGCGTCGGTCGTGGACCGGGTGCGGACGGTGCCCGGCGTGGCCGACGTGAAGGGTGTGGTCAACGCCGACGGCGCCCGGCTGATCGGCAGCAACGGCAAGGTGGTGACCTCCTTCGGTCCCCCGCAGCTGGGCGAGAACTGGCTGGGCGAGAGCGACCTGGTGAAGCTGCGCGAGGGACGCGGGCCGCGGGCCGACGACGAGATCGTGGTGAACGTGGCCCTCGCCGACGCGGCGAAGGTCAAGGTCGGTGACCGGGTCGGCGTGCTGACCCTGGCGCCGAAGAAGGAGTTCACCCTGGTCGGCGTCTTCGGCTACAGCGGTGGCCGGGACTCGATCGGCGGGGTCAACGAGGTCGCCTTCACCACCCCGGTGGCCCAGCGGCTGATGCTCGGCAAGCCCGACGTCTTCTCCAACGTGACGGCCCGCGCCGCCGACGGCACCACGCCGGAGGCGCTGCGCGACCAGGTGGCCCGCGCCGTGGGCGCGGACTACGAGGTCAAGACCGGCAAGCAGGTCGCGGCCGACGCGTCGGCCAGCCTGAAGGAGGGGCTGTCCTTCTTCAACAAGATCCTGCTCGGCTTCGCCGCGGTGGCGCTGCTGGTGGGCACCTTCCTGATCCTGAACACCTTCTCGATCATCGTGGCCCAGCGCACCCGCGAGCTGGCGCTGATGCGGGCGATCGGGGCGAGCGGCCGGCAGATCATCGGATCGGTGGTCCTGGAGGCCGTGGCGGTCGGTCTGATCGCCTCGGTGCTGGGGCTGGCCGCCGGCATCGGGGTCGGCGCGCTGCTGGCGTACCTGTTCGGGAAGCTGGCCGGCGGGCTCACCCTCGCCGGGCTCGGCGTGCCGGCCGCGGCGGTGATCGGCGCCTTCGCCGTCGGCCTGGTGATCACCGTGGTGGCAGCGCTGCTACCCGCGCTCCGCGCGGCCCGCATCCCGCCGATCGCCGCCATGCAGGACGTCGCCACGCCGGACCGGCCACTGACCAAGGTGACCATCGGCGGGGCCGTGGTCACCGCGATCGGGGCGGCCCTGCTCTTCCTCGGGCTGGGCGGCCACGCCCGGGGCAACACCCTGGCCACCATCCTCGGCGGCGTGCTGTTCGCGTTCATCGGGGTGGCGCTGCTGACCCCGCTGATCAGCCGGCCGGTGGTGGCCCTGCTGGGCGCGCTCTTCGCCTGGTCGGTGCCCGGGAAGCTGGGCCGGCTGAACTCCGGCCGCAACCCCCGGCGTACGGCGATCACCGCCGCCGCGCTGATGGTCGGCATCGCCCTGGTCACCGGCGTGACGGTGATCCTGGACTCGGCCAAGGGCAGCATCAGCGCGCTGGCCGAGGACACCATCAAGGCGGAGCTGGTGATCTCCGGCGCCTCGTCCGGCCCCCGGCCGCCGAGCTTCGACCCGGCGGTGCTGGACAAGACCGCCGCGATTCCCGGTGTGCAGCTGGTCGATGGCGAGTACGGCGACATGGCCATGGTCGACGGCACCCGTACCTGGGTGGCCGCGTCCAGCAACGTCGCCGCGCTGGAGCGGATCTTCGGGGCGAAGGCCACCGCCGGGGACATCGGCCGGCTCGGCCCGGACCAGGTGCTGGTCAGCTCGGACACCGCGAAGTCCCGCAAGCTGTCGGTCGGGTCGACGGTGCGGGTCCAGCTGTCCCGGGGCGACGCCCGCCCGTACACGGTCAGCGGCATCTACGAGAGTTCGCAGCTGACCAACCCGATGATGCTGCCCCCGCAGGCGACCGCGGACTTCGCCATCCCCCAGCCGATCCAGGGCTTCGTGCAGCTGAGCCCGGGCACCCGGGTGGCCGACGTGCAGCCGCAGGTGGAGCGGCTGCTCGCGGACAGCCCGGAGGTGTCGGTGGCGGACCGGGCGGCGTTCATCAAGCAGCAGACCAGCCAGCTGGACACCCCGCTGCGGATGATCCAGATCCTGCTGGCGCTGGCGATCGTGATCGCGGTGCTGGGCATCATCAACACGCTGGCCCTGTCGGTGCTGGAGCGGACCCGCGAGCTGGGCCTGCTGCGGGCGATCGGGCTGCGCCGGGCGCAGACCATGCGCATGATCACCGTCGAGGCGGTGGTGATCTCGATCTTCGGCGCGCTGCTCGGCGTGGTGGTCGGGACGGGCCTGGGCGCGGCCGTGGTGCGGGCGCTCAAGGACGAGGGCATCACGGACCTGGTCCTGCCCTGGGGCCAGATGGGCACCTTCCTGGTGCTGGCCGCGATCATCGGGGTGATCGCCGCGGTGCTGCCCGCGATCCGCGCCGCCCGGATCAACGTGCTCGGCGCCATCGCCCACGACTGAGGTGAGGAGGGGCCCCTTGTCGACAAGGGGCCCCTCCGTTCACGCCGGGGGCTCGCCCAGCAGGGCGGCGAGCAGCTCCAGGTCCGCGCCGGTCAGGCTCTCCAGCTGATGTACGCCGTCGGTCGGCGGCAGCGGCACCTCGGCCGGTACGGCCAGCACGGCGGCCCCGGCGGCCAGGGCACTGGCCACCCCGGTCGGCGAGTCCTCGATGGCCACGCAGCGCGCGATCGGCACGCCGAGCAGCCGGGCGGCGGTCAGGTACGGCTCCGGGTGCGGCTTGGCGGCGTCCACCTCGTCGCCGCAGACCACCGCGTCGAAGCTGTCCCGGCCGAGGGTGTCCAGGGCGACCTCGACCAGCGGCCGGCCGCTGGAGGTCACCAGGGCGGTGGGGATGCCCGCGGCGCGGACCGCCCGCAGCAGCGCCAACGCCCCCGGCCGCCAGCGCAGCCCGGTGCGGAACAGCTCCAGGATCCGCGCGTTGATCCAGTCGGCGCTGGCCCGCGGGTCCCGCTCCGGCTGGCCGAGGTCGTCGTGCAGGATCCGCATGGACGCGGCCATGCTGGTGCCGATCATCGCCTTGCGGGCGGGGTCGGAGAGCGTCCCGCCGTAGACGGCGGACAACTCCTGCAGGGCGACGTCCCACAGCTTCTCGCTGTCGACCAGGGTGCCGTCCATGTCGAAGAGCACGGCGGCGGGATGTCTGCTGCTCAGCGGGGCCTCCTCGGGTGGGCGTACCCGCCGATCCTCTCAGCCGCGCCTGAGGCCCGGCCGGCCGTCCCCGCGGAGGGTGACCTGCGGCATCAGCCGAGACCGCAGGCGTCCAGGGACTTCTCGTAGCCCCGGAAGAACGAGTCGGTGCGCTGCTCGGCGGTGCCGTGCGCGCCCTCGGCGAACCACGGCTGGTTCGGGTCGTCCCCCACCGCGAGCAGCCCCTCGCGGAACTCGTCCAGGTCGCCCTTGTCCAGGGTGAGCACCTTGTCGCGCACGTTGTCGCCGATGTACGCCCCGGCCATGCAGTCGGCCTGCAACTCCTGCTGGATGGTGTAGTTGTAGCGGATGCCGAGGCGCACCTGCACGCCGTGGGCGTACTCGTGACCGAGCAGGTAGAACAGGAACGCGTCACCGATCTGCCGGAACGCCGACACCGACCAGTTCACGTCGTAGGCGATGAAGTCCCCGGCGGAGCAGTAGACGGCGTTGTTACGCGGCAACGGCTGCCCGCCGCAGGACACCTCCCCCGCCCTGGTGTACGGCACCACCCGCCGGATCGGCTGGAACCGCTCGCCGGAGGCCCGGAACTGCGCGGTCCAGTACTGCTCGGCGATGCCGACCGCGTCGTTGAAGTCGGACTTGAACTCGGCGACGCTGGTCGTGCCGTCGGCCCGGGTGGTCCGCGTGCCCGGGGCGGCCGGCTGCCCGGTCTGCTCCTGGCCGGGCTGTTGCGGCTCACCCTGCGGATCGCCCGGGTCGAGCCCGCCGCCCATGCACCCGGCGGCCACCACCACGGCCACCAGCAACCCGGCGAGCGGTCCCGGCCGCCGACCTCCCGCCTGCTCCCCCACGGCTGCCTCCCCGGCTCCAGTCCCTGTCTGGTGCGCAGTACCCCGCCCGGCTGCGGATGATGCCCGCCACTGATCACGTACGGCCGGCGGGGGCGGTTCACCCCGTCCGGCCGGGGTGGACCGGTGCCGGTACAGTGCCCCGCGTGACGCACCCGGTGGCCCACTCGAGCATCGTCTACTGGCGACGGAGCATCTGGAACGGCCGGCGCTGCGTGCCGGTGCTGATGACCCTCGACCAGGGCTGGCTGCGGGCCCGGGACCGCGCCGGCGGGGAGCTGTTCGCCGTCCCGGCCGGACAGGTGAGCGGCCGGCTGTCCCGGCTCGGCACCCTGCTGCTCACCGTCGGCGGCCGGCGGTACGCCCTGGTCGGGCGCGGCTCGGACATCTCGCCGGACCCGAGCCCGGAGCAGCGGCGCGCGTTCGCCGACTTCTGGGCCCACCGGCCGGCCCCGGTGACCGGCGCCGGGCCCGGCGTCCTCGACCAGGTCTTCAACGGCGCCGCCGCGTGGCACACCCGCACCTGGCGCGACGCCCTGGCCGCCGGCGGGGCGGCGGTGCGCTGACCCGGGGCGGCAACGGCCGGCTCAGGGGCCAGCTCACCGCCGGTCCTCGGCGGGAGCCGCCGCAGCCCCGATCATGACCGGCAGGACATGGCCTACGCTGCCCGCCATGATCGATGCGGACTACGACGCGCACGAGCGGTCCCGGTGGGCGGGGCGAGCCGAGGCGTACCAGCGCAGTTTCGGCCGGCTCTGCGCGTACCCGGCGGAGGCGCTGCTGGATGCCGCCGCGGTGCGGGCCGGACGGCGGGTGATCGACGTCGGCACCGGGCCGGGCACGGTCGCGGCGGCGGCGCTGGCGCGGGGCGCCGCGGTGCTGGCGGTCGACGCCGAGCCCAGCATGCTGGACGCGGC
>NZ_JBSGJR010000340.1:0-7537 GCF_053605645.1 Micromonospora sp. NPDC003776 | reverse complement strand
AGCGGGCCGGGCACCCGGGCGTCGGCGGGCCGCCGCCCGGCGTACCCCTGGGGCCGCCGGTCTCGCCCGCACCCGCCGGCGGGGCCGGACCGCGACGCGGGCATGGGCTCCGCTGGCTGGCGCTGGCCGCCGGCGTGGTGGTGCTCGCCGTCCTGGCCACGACGCTGTGGTGGGTGTTCCGGGACCGCTATCCGGCGCTGGACTTTCACAACCCGCGGCTGATCGCCGAGGAGACGGCGGGCGACGAGCGGCCGGCCGACATGTTCACCGCCGTTCTGGGTGACCGCGCCTACCTGGCGTATCCCCTGCCGGACAACCATCTCGCCGTGGTGGCGGTCGACACGACGACCGGTGACCGGCTGTGGAAGAAGCAGACCGACGCGACCGCGGAGCGCTGGGCGGGTATCCGGGCGCTGCCGGACGGGGTCGCGGTGTTCGCCGACGCCGTGGGCGACAGCACGCCGCGCGACCTGGTGATGCTGGACGGCTCCGGCAAGCAGCGGTGGGTGCTCAGCATCCACGGCGACGACGACCTCTACTTCACCGCACACACCGCGGTCTGGCTGGACCGGACCGGCAAGCGGCTGCTCGGGCTGCGGCTCAGCGACCGCCGCCAGCAGTGGTACCACGACAACCCGCGCAACGAGTACGGGGACGCGCGTACCCGGGTGCTGCCGGTCGGCACCGGCGCGGCGCTGAGCGGCCCGGCGTACCTCGACGGCACACCCCGCGCGCCCTGGCTGGGCGACGCGGACCGGCTGGTCCAGGTCGGCGCGGACCGGTCGGTGCGGGTCGTCGAGCTGGACACCGGGAAGATCCTGAAGAGCCGGCCGAACGTGGCGGACGTCGACGATCTGATGGCGGCCCGCGACGACCGGCTCTACGTGGTCGAGGACAACCGGGGCTTCCGGCTGCTCTCCTACGACCTGGGCGGCCTCGGCGTGCCCGCCATCCTCTACACCTCGGGCGACCAGGGCGCCCGGGCGAAGTCCCTGGTCACCTGCGGGGAGCACCGGGCCTGCCTGCTGGAGGTGCCGGACGCCGGTCCCGACGGCACGACGGTGGTGGCCGCCGCCGAGGGAAAGAAGACCCGGGACTGGCCCGCCCCGCGGGCCGAGACGCTGGTGCCGCTCGGGGAGCACCTGCTCGCCTCGCACGACTCCCCGAAGCCGACGGTCACCCTCTTCACGCCGGACGGCGGCACGCTGCTGCGGGACCGGGACGGGGTCGCCGCCCGGCTCGACGCCGGCAACGCGCTCCTGTTCAGCGAGTCGCCGAGCGCGGTGGAGGGCGACCGCATCCTGGCCGGGATGGCGGTGGGCGCCGATCCCTTCGAGATGGGCGCGCTCAAGGGGGTACGCAGTGGATCGTGCTCGTGGGACACCGAGGTGATCGCCTGCGGCGCGGAGAAGGAGTTCGTGGTCTACCGGTTCGTCGGCTGAGGTCAGTCCCGGTCGTCGCCGAGCCGGCGGAACACCGCCAGCGTCGCGGGGTCGTCGATGGTGGCCGGCACCGGCTCGTCCCGCCCCTCCACCAGGCCGCGCATGGTCCGGCGGAGGATCTTGCCGGAGCGGGTCTTGGGCAGCGCCGGCACCACGGTCACCCGGCGGAACGCGGCGACCGGCCCGATCCGCTGCCGGACCAGGGCGACCAGCTCACCGGCGAGGTCGTCCGGGTCGACCTCGGCCCCGGCCTTGAGCACCACGTACCCGCTGGGCACCTGGCCCTTCAGCGCGTCCGCCACCCCGATCACCGCGCACTCGGCGACCGCGGGGTGCCCCGCCAGCACCTCCTCCATCGCGCCGGTGGAGAGCCGGTGCCCGGCCACGTTGATGACGTCGTCGGTACGGCCCATGACGTACAGGTAGCCGTCGTCGTCGAACCGCCCGCCGTCGCCGGTCAGGTAGTAGCCGGGGAAGGTGGCGAGGTAGGAGCGGACGTACCGCTCGTCGTCGCCCCAGAGGGTGGGCAGGCAGCCGGGCGGCAGGGGCAGCCTGATCACGATCGAGCCGTCGGTGCCGGCGGCAACCTCCCGGCCGCCGCCGTCGACCACCCGGACGTCGTAGCCGGGCACGGGCACCGACGGGGAGCCCGGCTTGATCGGCAGCGGCTCCAGGCCGCGCGGGTTGGCCGCCACCGGCCAGCCCGTCTCCGTCTGCCACCAGTTGTCCACCACCGGTACGCCGAGCTGCTGCCCCGCCCAGGCCCAGGTGTCCGGGTCGAGCCGCTCGCCGGCCAGGAAGAGGGTACGGAGGCCGGTCAGGTCGTACCGGGCGATGAGCGCGCCCTCGGGGTCCTGCCGCCGGATCGCCCGGATCGCGGTGGGCGCGGTGAACAGGGCGGCGACCCGGTGCTGGGCGGCCACCCGCCAGAACGCGCCGGCGTCCGGGGTGCCGACCGGCTTGCCCTCGTAGAGCACGGTGGCCGCGCCGGTGAGCAGCGGCGCGTACACGATGTAGGAGTGGCCGACCACCCAGCCCACGTCGCTGGCGGCCCAGAAGACGTCACCGGGCCCGATGCCGTAGACGTTCCGCATCGACCAGCGCAGCGCCACGGCGTGGCCACCGTTGTCCCGCACCACGCCCTTCGGCCGCCCCGTCGTGCCGGAGGTGTAGAGGATGTAGAGCGGATCGGTGGCGGCCACCGGCACGCAGTCGACCGGCTCGGCGTCCGCCATCGCCTCGTCCCAGGTGAGGTCCCGCCCGGCGACCAGCGGGGCGGGTTCGTGGGGGCGCTGCACCAGCACGCAGCGCTGAGGGGCGTGCGTCGCCTCGTCGAGGGCGGCGGCGAGGATCGGGTGGTACGGCACGACGCGGTCGACCTCGATGCCGCAGGAGGTGGCGACCACCACCTTCGGCCGCGCGTCGTCGATCCGGACGGCCAGTTCGTGCGCGGCGAAGCCGCCGAAGACCACCGAGTGCACCGCGCCGATCCGGGCGCAGGCCAGCATCGCGACCACCGCCTCCGGCACCATGGCGAAATAGAGCAGCACCCGATCGCCGCGCTGCACGCCGAGCCGGCGCAGCGCCCCGGCGAACCGGGCGGTCTCCGCCAGCAGTTCGGCGTACGTGAGGGTGCGGACCGTGCCCGTGACCGGGCTGTCGTGGATCAACGCCGGCTGGTCGCCCCGGCCGGCCGCGACGTGCCGGTCGAGTGCGTTGTGGCAGGTGTTCAGCTCCCCGTCCGGAAACCAGCGGTACAGCGGCGCGGCGCTGTCGTCGAGGATCCGCTCCGGCGACCGGTGCCAGTCGATGTCCCGCGCCGCCTCCCGCCAGAAGCCCTCCGGGTCGGCGATGCTCCGCTCGTACGCTGATCGATACGCGCCCATGCCGCCATGCTGCGCGGCGGTCCGGGCGGGGCACGACGGTCGACCGGGATCGGTGCGCCGGAAGCGCCGTCCGGCTCGCCGAACGGCCGGCACCGGCCGGTGGACGGTCGTCGTTTCCGCCCGCCCGAGCCGGGGTAGGGCGGGCACATGGAGACGAACACGAAGGCGTACCTGGTGGGCGGTCCCCGCGACGGCAGCAGCCAGGACGTGGACGACCAGGCCCTGTTGGAGATCGAGATCGACGGCATGATCCACCGCTACGTCCAAACCACCAAGCGGCACGGCGAGCACGGGACCGTCTACAACTACGACGGCATGGTGGCGCCGGGCGGCGGCGAGCCGGGCGTCGAGGACCCGGCGGCCCGGGTCGCCTCGCCGAAGGCCGACGCCCAGGAGTGACGACCGCGGCTCAGCCCACCGGGCGACGGATGAACCGAGCCCCGTGGGGTAATGCGACCGCCGTCCTGGTGGAGTGACGACCGGCGTCGCGAGGTACCGCGGCCGGGCCGACGGGCGGGCGGCGGGACGCCGACCGCCCGCGGCCACGGCGGATCAGTTGCCGGTGACCCAGTTCCAGGCGCTGACCACCCACTCGGTCTGCTGCAGGTAGGCCACCCCCACCCCGGCCAGGAAGAGCGCGGTGACCAGGTGCGCGCCGCGGGCGGTCCGGCGGACCCGGCCGAGCTGCCGCTCCCAGACGATCCGGCCGAGCAGGCGGGCGAGCGCGAAGAGGCCGACCGCGGTGAGCAGGCTGAGCACGAAGGTGAGCAACGGAGCCGCCAGGTTGCCCCGGCCGGAGATCGCCCAGATGCCCCAGCAGACGAAGGCGAAGAGGCCGCCGGCCGCGCTCCACTCGCCGCCCCGACGCAGCTGGGCGAGGTGCCAGCTGATCGGCCGGCGGGGGGCGGAGTCGTGCGCCCAGTCGGTGGGGTCGACGGCGGCGAACTGCTCGGTCCGGGGCGTGCGGCGCTGCCCCACCTGGGCCACGCCGCGCTGGAACCCGTCCCGCTGCGGTGGCACCACCCCCACCCCGGGCTGCGGCGGCACCTCCACGGTCTGCTCGGCCCACGGCTGTGTCTGGTCCGCCATCTCGTGTCCTCCCCCTCGACCGACGCCGGCCACGGTTCCGAGGGTAGCGACCCGGCAAATCGGTCGCCGACCCCGGACGTGATGGGCTACACACATCCGATGACGGACGTGACGGTGCCCCGGGCCGAGGAGTTCGACGAGATCAGCGCGTTGCTGTACCTGGCCTTCCACGACGAGCCCGACCCGGAGGCGGTCGAGGTCGAGCGCGGGGTCTTCGAACCGGAGCGCGCGCTGCTGGTCCGCGACGGCGGGCGTCCGGTGGCGCACGCCGCCGCGTTCACCCGGGAGCTCCAGGCGCCCGGCGCGAGCGTGCCGGCCGCGCACGTGACGATGGTCTCGGTCCTTCCCACCCACCGCCGGCGCGGGCTGCTCACCGCCCTGATGCGTCGGCAGCTGCGGGAGATCCGGGACGCCGGCCGGGAGCCGGTGGCGGTGCTCTGGGCCAGCGAGGGCCGGATCTATCCGCGCTTCGGCTACGGGCTCGCCGCCCAGCGCTACACGCTGGAGTGCGAGACCACCGAGCTGCGCCTGCCGGAACCGGCGTCCGCCGGGGGCGGCCTCCGCCTCGACCGGCCGGCCGCGCACCGGGCCGAACTGGCCCGGGTGTACGACCGGGTGCGCGCCGACCGGCCCGGCTGGTCGAGCCGGGACGAGCGCTGGTGGGCCTGGCTGCTCGCCGACGTCAAGAGCCTGCGGGGCGGCGCGACCGAGCGCCGGGTGCTGCTGCACGAGGGGCCGGCGGGTGTCGACGGGTACGCGCTCTACCGGACGAAGGAGGCGTGGGACCGCAGCGGCCCGCGCGGCGAGGTCCGGGTCGACGAGGTGGTCGCCGCGACCCCGGAGGCGTACCTGGGGCTGTGGCGGCTGCTGCTCTCGATCGACCTGACCCGGCGGCTGTCGTTCCGGGGCGCCGCCCTGGACGAGCCCCTGTTCTGGCTGGTGAACGAGCCGCGTGGGCTCGGCGCCCAGCTCGCCGACGCGCTCTGGGTCCGGGTCGTCGACGTGCCGGCCGCGCTGGCCGCCCGCCGGTACGCGACCGACGTCGACCTGGTGCTCGAGGTGACCGACGACCTGCTGCCGGAGAACTCCGGCCGGTGGCGGCTGGTCGGTGGCCCGGCGGGCGCCAAGTGCGTGGCCAGCACCGCGCCGGCCCAGCTCGCCTGCGACGTACGCGCCCTCGGCGAGCTCTACCTGGGTGGTGCCGGGCTGGGCGCGCTCGCCGCCGCCGGCCGGGTACGGGAACTCGTCCCCGGCACCGTCGCCGCGTCGGCTGCCGCCTTCGGCTGGCACCGCGCCCCAGCCCCCATGGAGGTCTTCTGACCCCCGTTCGCGGACCGGGCCGGTCAGATCTTGGAAAGTTGCCGTTCAGCAGGAACGGGACGTGTCCAAGATCGGGCTGAGCGGTGGGACGCCGGCGCCGTTCGGCGGTGGGGGCGGTACGGTCGGAGGATGGGTGATGCGGAGCGACGGCGACGCCGGTTGCGGCACCACGGGGAGGGCGGCGACGCGGACGGACCGAGCGCGACCACGTCCGCCGTGCACGACGGCGACCCGAGTCCGCCGCGCGGCCCCAGACGAGCCGAGCTGGACTCGTCGGACGACGGCTCCAGGTCGCCGCGCGGCGGTAGACGCGCCGAGCTGGAGTCGTCGGACGTCCGGCCGCGCCGCCCCGGGCCGGTGCCGGAGGAGGGCGAGCGTGGGCTGCGCGGGCTGGTGGGGTCGGGGTCGTCGCCGGTCAGCGTGACCGCCGCCCTGCGGGCCCGGGACGCGGCCCGGCCGAGCGACGCGGACCTGGCCGAGGCCGAGGCCCGCGTCGTGATCGTCCGCCGCAACTGGATCCCCCGCGACGAACTGCCCCGCACCGGCCGCTGACGGCCGTCCGATCCGGCCGCCGGCCGGGACCGGCGGGCAACCGGCTGGCCGGGGGTGGCGGCCCCTCGCCGGGACGAGGTCAGGCCGGCAGGTCGGGGAGCTGGCGGGTCTGCTCGTACTCGGCCACCTGGATGATGCGCCGGGCGTGCCGGGGGTTGCCGGAGAAGGGCGTGGTCAGGAACGCCTCCACCAGGGCGGTCGCCTCGTCCAGGGTGTGCTGGCGGGCGCCCACCGCGATGATGTTGGCGTCGTTGTGCTCCCGGGCGAGCTGCGCGGTGTCGATGTTCCAGGCGAGCGCGGCGCGGACGCCGGTGATCTTGTTGGCGGCGATCTGCTCGCCGTTGCCGGAGCCGCCGATGACCACCCCGAGGCTGCCCGGGTCCCCGACCACCCGGTCGCCGGTGTGCAGGCAGAACGCCGGGTAGTCGTCGTCCGGGTCGTAGGCGTGCGGGCCGACGTCGACCACCTCGTACCCCTGCGTGGCCAGGTGGTTGGCGAGGTGCACCTTCAGCTCGAAACCGGCGTGATCGGATCCCAGGTAGACGCGCATACCGCGCAGTCTGACAGGCCCGCCTCCGGGCCGGCGCGCGGGCGGCGACCCGGAGGCGGATTCGTCACAAGCTCAGTGCGGCAGCTCGGCGACCACCAGGCCGGCCCGCGCCTTCGGGGTGAACCAGGTGCTCTTGCGGGGCATCTTCTCCCGGGCCAGGTTGACCGCCACGAAGTCGTCCACGGTCACCGGGGCGACCAGCACGGCCAGCTCGGCCCGGCCGGCGTCGACCTCCCCGGTGAGCCAGCTCGCCGAGTAGTCGCCGCCCACGTACGTGATCCGCTTGTCGCCCGGGTCCAGGCCGAGCGCGTCCCGCAGCAGCAGCCGCTCGACCAGCGCGTGGTCGAGGTTCTCCAGCCGGCCGCCGCCGGCGTGCGGCAGCCGCACCGCGTACCCCTGGCCGGTCAGGTAGAGGTGCACGGTGCCGCCGGCCGCCGGGACCTCGACCGGGCCGTCGAGGGGGCTGACCTCCGCGCCGGCGGCGCGGAGCCGGTCGAGCAGCTCCGCCGGGGTGGTGGTCAGCTCGCTGACCAGCCGGTTGTAGGGCTGGATGGCGACCGAGGCCGGCGTCGTGATCACCGACAGGAAGCGCGGGAAACCGCCGGTCTGCGCGGCCAGGCTGCGGTGGTTGCCGTCCGCGACGACCAGCTCGCCGCCGCCCGCCAGGGCGGTCAGCTCGTCCTGCTCGGGCCCGGGCC
>NZ_JBSGJR010000339.1:0-7556 GCF_053605645.1 Micromonospora sp. NPDC003776 | reverse complement strand
GGGGAGCTGACCGTGTCGGTGCGGGTGGCCGGCGCGCTGCACCCGGCCGCCGGGGCGGACCGGCGGGTGTTGGCCCGGGCCGCCGAGTCGGCCGTCCACCTCACGCCGCCCCGCGCGGCCGATCGCCGGCACACCGCCGTGCCGGCCGGCGAGGCGGTGACCATCGGCACGGAGGTGGAGCTGGGTCTGGCCGCCTGACCGAAACGCGACACAGTCGCGACAGTCTTGTTCAGTCGCGATGTATCGCGTTACGCTCCTCCCATCGCTCGACGTGCCGTGGGTCGGTACGTCACCGAGGGGAGGACGCCATGCCCAGCTGGACGGTCGACAGCCCGCAGCAGCTCACCCTGGACGGCCCGGTCACCCGGCTGGACGTCCGGATGATCAGCGGCCGGCTCAACGTGGTCGGCACCGAAGGCCCCGCCCGGGTCGACGTCACCCGGGTCAGCCGCCGGCCGGTCCTCGTCGAGCACCACGACGGCCGGCTGACCGTCCGGCACCGCCGGCCACCGCGCTGGCCGGGGGTCCTCTGGTGGCTCGGGCAGCTCGGCCGCCGGTTCCGGGCCGAGGTGTCCATCGCCGTACCGGCCGACGTGCTGGCCGACCTGCACCTGGTGGACGGCGCGCTGGTCGTCTCCGGCCTGCGCCGGGACACCACGGTCGACGTCACCTCCGGCCAGGTCACCCTGATGGGGCTGCGCGGCCGGACCGTCGCCAAGCTGGTCTCCGGGCCGGTGGAGGCGCTCGGTGTCGGTGGTGACCTGACCCTGGACACCGTCTCCGGTGAGTTGATCCTCGCCGACAGCGCGCCCGAACGGGTCCGCGCCACCACCGTCTCCGGCGCCATCACCTGCGACCTGGACAACCCCCGGGGCAGCGACATCCGGCTCACCACCATCTCCGGCGGGATCACCGTCCGGGTCCGCGAGGACAGCGACCTCGCCGTGCACCTCAACACCACGTCGGGCCGGATCACCAGCGGCTTCCCGCAGGTCACCGCCCGATCCGGGTTCGGCCCGATGAAGGACAGCCACGGCGTGCTCGGCGCGGGCGCGGGTAAGCTCTCCGCGTCCGCGACCTCCGGCAGCATCGCGCTGCTGGCCCGGCCCGTCGAGGACGACGACGATGTGGAGGAGTTGCCGTGACCGCCGTGTTCAGTCACGGGCGGCTCCGGCTCTACCTGCTCAAGCTCCTCGACGACGGCCCGAAGCACGGCTACGAGCTGATCCGGCTGCTGGAGGACCGCTTCCTCGGCCTGTACGCGCCCAGCGCCGGCACCATCTACCCCCGGCTCCAGCGGCTGGAGGCCGAGGGTCTGGTCACCCACACCGCCGCCGGCGGCCGCAAGGTGTACGAGATCACCGAGGCCGGCCGGGCCGAGCTGCGGCAGCGCGCCGACGAGCTGGCCACCCTGGAGTCCGACATCGCCGCCTCCGTGGCGGACCTGTCCGCCCTGGCCGGGGAGATCCAGACCGAGGTACGCGGCTCCGTCCGCGACCTGAAGCGGGAGCTGCGCGAGGCGGCCCGGCAGACCCGCCGGACCCGCTGGGAGCCGCCACCGGCCCGGCCCGCCGCCAACGGCGCCCGGACCGGGCCGGCCGAGTCGCCCCTGCTCGCCGAGTTCGACCAGCGGCTCGCCGCGTTCACCGTCGAGGTCGGCGCGCTGGTCCGCGCCGGCCGGCTCACCGAGACCCAGCTGCGTACCGCGATCCGGCTGCTCGACGGCGCGCTGGAGGGGCTGCGCCGGCTGCTGCGCTGAGCCGGCCCGGCTCACAGGTTGTTTCCAGGATCCACCCAGCGCGACCGCAGCCAGAGCGCGGATGATGGGTGCCATGGTGGCTACCCAGACCGAGGCGCGACTGCTCGTCGTCGAGGACGACCCGAACATCCTCGAGCTGCTCTCCGCGAGCCTGCGCTTCGCGGGGTTCGACGTCGCCACCGCGACCAGCGGCAGCGCGGCGCTGAACGCCGCCAAGGACCACCGGCCGGACCTGGTCGTCCTCGACGTGATGCTGCCCGACCTCGACGGTTTCGAGGTCATCCGGATGCTCCGCGAGGGTGGTACGCGTACCCCGGTGGTCTTCCTGACCGCCCGGGACGCCACCGACGACAAGATCCGTGGGCTGACCCTCGGCGGGGACGACTACGTCACCAAGCCGTTCAGCCTGGAGGAGTTGACTGCCCGGATCCGGGCGGTGCTGCGGCGCACCGCCACCGGCGAGCACGCGCCCTCCCGGCTCACCTTCGCCGACCTGGAGCTGGACGAGGAGACGCACGAGGTGCACCGGGCCGGCCAGCGGGTGCAGCTCTCGCCGACCGAGTTCAAGCTGCTGCGCTACCTGATGCTCAACGCCAACCGGGTGCTGTCGAAGGCGCAGATTCTGGACCACGTCTGGAACTACGACTTCCGGGGTGACGACAACATCGTCGAGTCGTACATCTCCTACCTGCGGCGCAAGGTCGACAACACCCAGCCACGGCTGATCCACACCCTGCGTGGGGTCGGGTACGTGCTGCGCAAGCCGGCGGCGTGAACGCCCTCGACGACGCGAAGGGCTGGCTGCGCACCGTCCCGCTGCGGGTCAAGCTGGTCGCCTCGGTCCTCGCCCTGGTGGCGGCGGCACTCGTGGTGATCAGCGGGTTGACCGCGTTCCTGCTGCGCAACTACCTGATCGGCCAGGTCGACGACCAGCTCCGCGGCGGGGTGGCCAACGTCGCCCAGACGCTGGCGCAGGCCGGCGGCCCGATCAAGGTCAACATCCCGTCCGACTACGTGGCCGCCCAGGCGGTGCCCGGCCAGGCGGTGGATCAGCCCACCCGCTACCAGGGCCTGGCCGACCAGGAGCTGCCACGCTTCCCCGCCGACTACGCCGGCTACCGGGCGAAGGTGGGTGAGCCGTTCACCACCCGCTCGGTGGACGGCCGGACCCGTTGGCGCATGTACTACGCCGATCTCGGCGACGGTCGGGTCATCGCCTTCGGGCAGCACCTCACCGCCGTCGACCAGTCCGTCAAGCAGCTGATCTGGATCGACCTGCTGGTCGGCGGGGCGGTGCTGATCATCCTCGCCTCGGTGGGGGCGGGCATCGTGCGTACCAGTCTCAAGCCGCTCGTGGAGATCGAGCGGACCGCGGCGGCCATCGCCGGCGGCGACCTGAGCCGGCGGGTGCCCGACCCGGAGGAGGGCCGGGCCTGCCCGACCTCCGAGCTGGGCCGGCTGTCGCGGGCGCTGAACGCGATGCTCGCCCAGATCGAGGCGGCCTTCACCGCCCGGGCGGCGTCCGAGGCGGCGGCCCGCAGCGCGGAGGTCAGCGCCCGGGACGCCGCGGCGGCGGCGCAGGCGTCCGAGGCGCGGGCCCGCCGCTCCGAGGAGCGGATGCGCCAGTTCATCGCGGACGCCTCGCACGAGCTGCGCACCCCGCTGACCACCATTCGGGGGTTCGCGGAGCTCTACCGGCAGGGCGCGGCGCGGCAGCCGGAGCAGACCGCCGGCCTGCTGCGCCGGATCGAGGACGAGGCGGCCCGGATGGGGCTGCTGGTCGAGGACCTGCTGCTGCTGGCCCGGATGGACCGGGAACGGCCGATCGCGCTGGCCCCGGTCGAGCTGCCGGTGCTCGCCTCCGACGCGGTCCAGGCGGCCCGGGCGGTCGACCCGGAGCGCCGGATCGAGCTGGAGATCGAAGCCGGTGCCGGCCCGCTGGTGGTGCTCGGCGACGACGCCCGGCTGCGGCAGGTGATCGGCAACCTGATGACCAACGCGCTCACCCACACCCCGCCCGAGGCCGCGGTGACCCTGCGGCTGCGGGTGGAACCGGGCAAGCTGGCCGTGGTGGAGGTCGCGGACACCGGCCCGGGGCTCACCCCGGAGCAGGCCGAGCGGGTCTTCGAGCGGTTCTATCGGGTGGACGCCGCCCGGACCCGTCGGGCCGGCGGGCCGACCAGCACCGGGCTCGGCCTGGCCATCGTCGCCGCGCTGGTCTCCGCCCACCACGGCACCGTGGAGGTGGCCGAGACGCCGGGCGGCGGGGCGACCTTCCGGGTCAAGCTGCCGCTGCTGCCGGAGGGCCCCGAGTCCGGGGAGTGACTTTCAGAAAACCTTCAGGCACGTTCCAGGCTGGTGACAGTGCCAGGGGGCAAGGTAAGGGACATGACCGACCACGAGACCGACCCGCAGCGGACGCCGGCTCCCGCCGACGCCGAGCCGTCGCACCCCACCGCCGAGCTGCCCCGCACCGGAGACGGGCAGTCGGACTCCACCGCCCCGCTGCCCCGCACCGCGGACGGGCAGCCGGAGACCCGCACCACCCCGGCCGCCGCGCCGGTTCCGGCCGACTCCCCGGCCGCCGGAACCCCCGCTCCGGCCGACGCCACACCGACCCACCCCGGCAGCCCGTACGCGCCGCCGCCGGTGACCCCGTCCGCCCCGCCGTACCAGCCGCAGCAGTCCTGGTACGGGGGCCAGCAGCAGAGCGGCTGGGCGCACCAGGGTGGCTACCAGCCGCACGGCGGGCCGGTGCCGCCGTACCAGCCACAGCACCCGTACCCGGGCGCGCAGCCGCACCAGGTCGGCCAGCCGGTCCCGCCGTGGGCTCCGCAGCACCAGCCGCCCCGGCCGAGCCGGGCCGGGAAGTTCGTCGGCGCGGGCGCCTTGGCGCTGGCGCTGATGCTGGGCTCCGGCGTGGCCGGCGGCGCCCTCGCGCTCGCCGTGGGTGGGCACACCACCGTCACCCGTACCTACTCGGCGGCCCCGGTGATCAACAGCGCCGACCTGCCGAAGATCGCGGCGGCCGTCCAGGACAGCATCGTCACGATCATGACGGACAGCGGTGAGGGCTCCGGGGTGATCCTCAGCGCCGACGGGTACGTGCTGACCAACAACCACGTGGTCGCCTCCGCCACCGGCGACACCGTGAAGGTGGTCTTCGCCGACGGCAAGACGGCCCAGGCCAAGATCGTCGGCACCGACCCGAAGACCGACCTCGGCGTGGTCAAGGCCAGCGGGGTGAGCGGCCTGAAGGCGGCCAAGTTCGGCGACAGCGACGCCATGCAGGTCGGCGACCAGGTGCTCGCGCTGGGCAGCCCGCTCGGCTTGCAGGGCTCGGTGACCGCCGGCATCCTCAGCGCCCGCGACCGCACCATCCAGGCGGGCGAGGGCGGCCAGCAGCAGAACCCGCAGCAGGGCGCCAGCTCCATCTCCGGCCTGCTGCAGACCGACGCCCCGATCAACCCGGGCAACTCCGGCGGCGCGCTGGTCAACACCCGGGGCGAGGTGATCGGCATCAACACCGCGATCGCCACGGCCGGGCAGGGCAGCAACGGCAACATCGGCGTCGGCTTCGCCATCCCGAGCAACAAGGCCAAGGACGTCGCCGAGAAGCTCCAGCGCGGCGAGAAGATCAGCCACCCCTCCCTCGGGGTCAGCGTGAACGCCGCCGAGGACGGTGGCGCGATGATCGCCGCCGTCACCCCGGGCAGCGCGGCCGAGAAGGCCGGTCTCCAGCGGGGCGACGTGATCACCAAGTTCGGCGACAAGGTGATCAACGACTCCAACGACCTGGTGGGCGCCGTCCAGTCGGGCAAGGTCGGTGACCGGGTCCAGGTGGAGTTCAAGCGGAACGGTTCCACCGAGACGGCAACCGTGACGCTCGCCGAGACGTCCTGACCGACAACAGACCCTCCTCCTCCTGGGCGGCGGGTGACGGAGCCAAGGGGGTTGGTTCCGTCACCCGCCGCCCGTTTTCGCGTCTCACCCGCTCCGGGTGAGCCCGGCTCACCCCCTCCCGCGGGACGCTCGTCGGACCGGGAACCGCACGGGAGGGGACGCCATGACCATCGCCGCCGGCCGCACCGATCCGGAGATCCAGCGGGACGTGCTCGCCGAGCTGGACTGGGACGCGCAGACCCGGCCGGCCGAGATCGGCGTGACCGTCGCCGGCGGCGTGGTGACGCTGACCGGCCAGGTGGACAGCTACGCCCGGCGCTGGGCCGCCGAACGCTGCGCCCACCGGGTACGGGGGGTCCGCGCCGTCGCCAGCGACCTCGAGGTACGCCTGCCCCTGGCCGAGGAGCGCACCGACGCCGACATCGCCATCGCGGCCAGCCGGGCGCTGGAGTGGGACAGCTTCGTCCCCGCCGAGCGGCTCGACGTGACGGTCGCAGACGGGTGGGTGATGCTCCGCGGCGAGGTCGAGTACGGCTTCCAGCGGCGTACCGCCGAGCGGGAGCTGCGCCGGCTGCGCGGCGTACGCGGCGTCACCAACCTGATCGAGGTGCGACCGCCCGCCCCGCCCAGCGACGAGCAGAACCGCCGTGACCTGGCCCGGGTGCTGTTCCGGCGGACCGGCACGGAACGGATCGACGTCCAGGTCAGCGGCGACACCGTGGTGCTCGGCGGAGCGGTCCGCTCGTGGTGGCAGCGGGAGGAGGCGGAACGGGCCGCCTGGGCCACGCCCGGCGTACGCGAGGTGCACGACCGGATCGTGGTCACCGGCTGAGCGGGGTGGCTCGTTTGCCGCCTACCGGGCCGGGAATGCGTGGCCGATCAGGTACGTCGGGGAGGACTCGTGGCCGTGAACCACCTGCCGTCGGAGCGCCTGCGGGCCCGCCCGCTGCGGATCGCGATGGTGGCGCCGCCCTGGCTGTCGGTGCCGCCCCCCGGCTACGGCGGCCTGGAGCAGGTGGTGGCCGGCCTGGTGGACACCCTGGTCGACCACGGTCACGCGGTGACGGTCTTCGGCGCGGGCCGCGAGCACGGCACCGCCGCCGACTTCGTCTCCACCTGCGCCGACCTCCAGTACGACCGGCTGGGCGAGTCGCTGCCCGAGCTGGCCCACCTGGCGCACGTCAACCGCCTGGTCGATCCCGCCGACTTCGACATCGTGCACGACCACACCACCATCGGCCCGATGGTGGCCGGCCGGCGCCGGGTCCCCACCGTCGCCACCGTGCACGGCAACCCGGTGGGGGAGTACGGCACGGTGCTCAGCGACACCGACCAGGGGGTGGGCCTGGTCGCCATCTCGCACGCGCAGCGCCGGGCGAATCCGGACCTGCCGTGGGTCGGCACCGTGCACAACGCCATGCCGTTGCGCGACTTCCCGCGCAAGCGTGGCCCCGGCCGGGGGCCGGTGCTCTGGCTCGCCCGGTTCAGCCCCGACAAGGGCCCGGACCTGGCGATCCGGGCCTGCCGGGCGGCCGGCCTGCCGCTCACCCTCGCCGGGAAGTGCAACGAGCCCGCCGAACGCCGCTACCTCGCGCAGGTGGTCGAGCCGATGCTGGACGAGGACGTCACCCTGGTGCTGAACGCCGACCGGGAGGGGACCCTGCGGCTGCTGCTGGACGCCCGCTGCCTGATCATGCCGATCCAGTGGGAGGAACCGTTCGGCATGGTGATGGTCGAGGCGATGGCCACCGGCACGCCGGTGGTCGCGCTGCGCCGGGGGGCCGTGCCGGAGCTGGTCCGGCCCGGGTTGACCGGGCTGGTCTGCGACCGGCCCGAGGAGCTGCCCGCGGCGCTGCGCCGCGCGGCCGATCTGGACCCGGCCGCCGGCGTGGCC
>NZ_JBSGJR010000338.1:0-7571 GCF_053605645.1 Micromonospora sp. NPDC003776 | reverse complement strand
CTCGGGGGCCCCGCCGGGCCGGCCGCCGGGGGGGGGGGGGTGGTGCCGTTCCCGGCCGACGGCGCGGGCGAGTCCTCGCCCAGCGCGGGGTTCGCCCTCTCCAACGCGCCGACCGGTCGGCGGGTGCGCGCCCGACTGGCCCGGTTCAACGCGCCCTGGCAGACCTCGCAGGTGAGCGAGGTCCTCGAGCCGCTGATCTCCACCCACCGGGAGAACCACCCCAAGGCCGACGCCCGGCTGCTCCAGCGGGCCTTCGACACCGCCGCGCGCTGGCACTCCGGCCAGTACCGCAAGTCCGGTGACCCGTACATCACCCACCCGCTGGCGGTGGCGACCATCCTGGCCAACCTCGGGATGGACACCACCACGCTGGTCGCCGCGCTGCTGCACGACACGATCGAGGACACCGAGTACACCCTCGACCAGATGCGCACCGACTTCGGCGGCGAGGTGGCCCTGCTGGTCGACGGCGTGACCAAGCTCGACAAGGTCAAGCTCGGCGACGCGGCCAAGGCGGAGACCATCCGCAAGATGGTCGTGGCCATGGCCAAGGACCCCCGGGTCCTGGTGATCAAGCTGGCCGACCGGCTGCACAACATGCGTACGCTGACCTTCCTGCCCCGCCCCAAGCAGGAGCAGAAGGCCAAGGAGACGCTGGAGATCCTGGCTCCGCTCGCGCACCGCCTCGGTATGAACACCATCAAGTGGGAGCTGGAGGACCTCGCCTTCGGCACCCTGTTCCCGAAGCGGTTCGAGGAGATCAACCGCCTGATCGGCGAGCACCAGCCGCAGCGGGAGGCGCTGCTGCGCCAGGTGACCCAGAAGGTGTCGACCGACCTGAAGGCCGCGAAGATCAAGGCGGAGACCACCGGCCGGCCGAAGCACCTCTACTCGATCTACCAGAAGATGATCGTGCGGGGGCGCGACTTCAACGACATCTACGACCTGGTCGGGGTGCGGATCCTGGTCGACACGGTGCGGGACTGCTACGCGGCGCTGGGCGTCATCCACGCCAACTGGCAGCCGGTGCCGGGCCGGTTCAAGGACTACATCGCCATGCCCAAGTTCAACATGTACCAGTCGTTGCACACGACGGTCATCGGGCCCACCGGCAAGCCGGTGGAGATGCAGATCCGCACCTACGCCATGCACCGCACCGCCGAGTTCGGCATCGCCGCGCACTGGAAGTACAAGGAGCACAAGGGCACGCCGGTGGTCGGCCCGCCGGCGCACATCGACGAGATGACCTGGCTGCGCCAGCTGCTCGACTGGCAGCGCGAGGCGGCCGACCCCAGCGAGTTCCTCGACGCGCTCCGGTTCGACCTGTCCAGCCAGGAGGTGTACGTCTTCACCCCCAAGGGGGACGTCATCCCGCTGCCGACCGGGTCGACGCCGGTGGACTTCGCGTACGCGGTGCACACCGAGGTCGGGCACAAGTGCATCGGTGCGCGGGTCAACGGCAAGCTGGTGCCGCTGGAGTCGACGCTCTCCAACGGCGACGTGATCGAGATCTTCACCTCGAAGTCCGACACGGCCGGCCCCACGCAGGACTGGCTCGGCTTCGTCAAGAGCCCGCGCGCCCGCACCAAGATCCGCCAGTACTTCAACAAGGAGCGGCGCGAGGAGGCGATCGAGGCCGGCAAGGACTCGATCGTCAAGGCGATGCGCAAGCAGGGCATGCCGCTGCAGCGGATGCTCACCTCGGACGCGCTGATGGCGATCGCCCGGGACCTGCACCTGGCCGACGTGGCGTCGCTCTACGCGGCGGTCGGCGACAGCCAGGTCTCCGCGCAGTCGGTGGTGCAGAAGCTGATGGCCGCGTACGGCGGCGAGGAGGGCGCGGCGGAGGACATCGCCGAGACCGCCGTCGCCACCCGGCCGCCGCGCAGCCGGCAGAGCAGCAGCGACCCGGGCGTGGTCGTGCGCGGGGTCAGCGACGTGTGGATCAAGCTGGCCCGGTGCTGCACGCCGGTGCCGCCGGACGCGGTCTTCGGCTTCGTCACCCGCTCCGGCGGGGTGAGCGTGCACCGGGACGACTGCGCCAACGCCGAGGACCTGCGGGCACAGAGCGAGCGGGTGGTCGAGGTGAGCTGGAAGCTCACCTCCGCCTCCACCTTCCTGGTCGCCATCCAGGTGGAGGCCCTCGACCGGCACAAGCTCCTCGCCGACGTCACCCGGGTGCTCTCCGACGAGCGGGTCAACATCCTCTCCGCGACCGTCACCACCACCCGCGACCGGGTGGCGGTGAGCCGGTTCAGCTTCGAGATGGCCGACCCGAAGCACCTGGGGCACCTGCTGGCCGCGGTCCGCAAGGTGGACGGGGTCTTCGACGCGTACCGGGTCACCTCGGGCGCCTGACACGGAAAAGCGCCCGCCGGCTGAGCAGCCGGCGGGCGCTTTCGCGTGGTGCGGGCGGGTCAGCCGCCCTGGATGTCGCTCATCGTCAGCTTGTTGATGACGATCTCCTTCTTCGGGTGACCGCCGCCGGCCTGCTTGGCGAACGCGCCGTCGTCCCCGGCCGCCGCGACCTGCTTCACCACGTCCATGCCGCCGGTGATGGTGCCCAGCACGGTGTAGTTGGGGTCGAGCTGCGAATCGCCGTAGACGATGAAGAACTGGCTGCCGGTGCTGCCCTGCTGGCCGGAGTTGGCCATCGCGATGACGCCCTCCGGGTACGGCGGCCGCTTGTCGGTCGGCAGGTTCTCCTCGGCCATGTTGTAGCCGGGCCCGCCGGTGCCGTCGGTCTCCCGCCAGCCCTTGCCGGTCGCGCTCGGGTCACCGCACTGCAGCACCTTGATGCCCTCGGTGACCAGCCGGTGGCACTTGGTGTTGTCGAAGAAGCCCTTGCTGGCCAGGTGGGTGAAGCTGCCCGCGGTGCAGGGCACCTCGGCGCGGTTGACCGTGGCGGTGATCGGACCGAGGTTCGTGTCCATCGTCAGGGTCTGCGTGCCCTTGTTGTCCTGCTGGTTCGGGGGCAGGCCGACGTCCTTGATCTGCTTGGACCGGGCCTCCTTCGGCACCTCCGTGTAGGCGCACTGCGAGTAGCCGGCCGTGCTGGCGTTGTTCGCCTTCTTGTCGTCACCGCCGAGCGAGGTGACCAGCCAGACCGTGCCGGCCACCACGAGCACCAGCACGGCCGCGGCCCCGACGATGGCCTGGGTCTGCCGGCGCTTGCGGGCCTTGGTGGCGCGCTCGGCCATCTCCCGCTCGAGTCGGGCCCGCGCCGCCGCGCGCTGCCGCTCTCTGGTGGACGTCACGGTCACTCCTTTCGAATGTTCTGGGTGCGGCGATGCCGCTGCCACTGCAGGGGAGGACGGGCCGGGTCAGCCGGCGCTCGGGCTGGCCGCCGGCGCGCTGGTGGCGGCCGGGGCCGCGGTCACCTCGCCGACGGTGAGGCTCTGGATCACCACGTCCGTCTTCGGCTTGACCTTGGCTCCGCTCCCATTGTCCACGGTCGGGAGTGCACCGATCTTCGCCAGCACGTCCAGCCCGCCGGTGACCTTGCCGATCACCGGGTACTTCGGCTGGGCCGGGTTGAAGTCCTTGAAGAAGATCAGGAACTGGCTGCCGTTGGCGCCCGGCGGGTTGGCGATCATCGCGACCGTGCCCTTCGGGTACGCCGGCGCCTGGCCCGGAGCCGGCGAGGCGGACGCGCTCGGCGCCGGGGTCGGCACGTTCTCGTCGTAGAACGAGTACGCCGGCCCGCCGATGCCACTGCCGCTCGGGTCGCCGCAGCGCAGCGCGCCCTCGGTGGTGATCTCGTGGCACTTGGTGTTGTCGTAGAACGACTTCCCGGCCAGGTAGGAGATGCTGGCGGCCGCGCACGGCGCCGAGGCGACGTCCAGCTCCGCGGTGATCGGCGCGCCCTGGTTGGTGGTGACCGTCATCGCCCGGGTGCCCGAGGTGGGCAGGCCGGTGGTGGCCGGGGTGCCGACGTCCTTGAGGTTGCTGTTGGCGCTCGCGTCCTGCGGGGTCCAGAGGCAGACGTCCTCGGCGGCCTTCGGCTTCGGCTTCGAGTCGAACGCACCGAGCGCCCAGGCCGAACCGACGACGATCAGCGCGAGCACCACCGCGGCGCCGACACCCGCCTGGATCTGCCGGCGGCGCTTCGCGGCCGCCGCCCGCCGGGCGAGCTGCCGGTCGAGCTTGGCCCGCGCCAGTTTGCGCTGCCGGTCCCTGCTGGAAGCCACCCGTGCTCCCCTTCCTCTACCCTGGTCCTCGCCGGCGCCCGGGCTCGTCCGCCCGGCCGTGCGCAGGTGCGCCACGCCACACGCCCGCCAGAGTGTACGGCTACCGGCTGGGAAAGTGGTGTACGAGGTCCGAGCTCGAGGTATCGGACGTTGTCACTGTGGTTGCCGGGGTCGCCGTGACCAGTGGGTCGACGGAATGCGGTGGCCGGTGCGACTAGGCTGCTGAACGGGACGACGACTGCAACGGAAGGGGAGCGGACGTGCTCGTGGCCGGCTTTCCCGCCGACGCCTTCGGCACCAACTGCTATGTGGTGGCGACCGCGCCGGGGGAGCAGTGCGTGGTGGTCGACCCCGGGATCGGGGTCCTCGACCGGCTCGACGCCGTGCTCGCCGAGCACCGCCTGCACCCGGCCGCCGTGCTGCTCACCCACGGCCACCTCGACCACACCTTCTCCGTGGCGCCGGTGTGCGGCGCGCGCGGCATCCCGGCGTACGTCCACCCGGACGACCGCGAGCTGCTCGCCGACCCGTCCAAGGCGCTCTCGATGGACCTCACCCAGCTCTTCGGAGGCCGGCTGCCCTACGCCGAGCCGGACGACGTGGCCGAGCTGGCCGACGGCGCCACGCTGAGCCTCGCGGGCCTGGAGATCACCGTCGACCACGCCCCCGGCCATACCGGCGGGTCGGTGCTGTTCCGGATGCCCGGCGCCGGCTCGCCCTGGGAGGCCGAGCAGATCTGCCTCTCCGGTGACGTGCTCTTCGCCGGCTCGATCGGCCGCACCGACCTGCCGGGCGGCAGCATGCCCCGGATGCTGTCCAGCCTGCGGGAGAAGGTCCTCCCGCTGGCCGACGACACCGTCGTCCTGCCCGGCCACGGCCCCGCGACCACCATCGGCCGCGAGCGCGCGACCAACCCGTACCTCCTCGAGGTGGCGGGGACCGGCGGCGCGCGCCCGGCCGCGCCCACCCGCGGCCTCTAGTCGCCGCGACCACGACGTCCCCGCGCGGTCCGCGCGGGATCAAGGAGTACGCCATGAGCAAGCCCACGCCCATCTCCGGCTTCCCCGAGTGGAACCCGCCGCAGCGGATGATCGAGCAGTTCGTGCTCGACCGGATCCGCCGCACCTTCGAGCTGTACGGCTTCGCGCCCTTGGAAACCCGCTCGGTCGAGCCGCTGGACCAGCTGCTGCGCAAGGGGGAGACCTCCAAGGAGGTCTACGTGCTGCGCCGGCTCCAGGCCGACACCGACGGTCCGGCCGGCGACGACGCGCTCGGCCTGCACTTCGACCTGACCGTGCCGTTCGCCCGGTACGTGCTGGAGAACGCCGGCAAGCTGCAGTTCCCGTTCCGCCGCTACCAGATCCAGAAGGTGTGGCGCGGGGAACGCCCGCAGGAGGGGCGCTACCGGGAGTTCCTCCAGGCCGACATCGACATCGTCGACCGGGACACCCTGCCGGCCCACTACGAGGCGGAGATGCCCCTGGTCATCGGCGACGCGCTGCGCTCGCTGCCGATCCCGCCGGTGCGGATCCAGGTCAACAACCGCAAGATCTGCGAGGGCTTCTACCGGGGCATCGGGCTCACCGACCCGGAGGCGGCGCTGCGCGCGGTCGACAAGCTCGACAAGATCGGCCCGGCGAAGGTGGCCGAGCTGCTGGCGGAGACCGCCGGGGCGAGCGAGGCGCAGGCCAAGGCGTGCCTGGCCCTGGCCGAGATCTCGGCGCCGGACGCCTCGTTCGCCGACGCGGTACGCGCCCTCGGGGTGAGCGACCCGCTGCTCGACGAGGGCATCGCCGAGCTGGTCGCCGTGGTGGAGACCGCCGCCGCGCACTCGCCCGGCCTCTGCGTCGCCGACCTGCGGATCGCCCGCGGCCTGGACTACTACACCGGCACCGTCTACGAGACGCAGCTGATCGGCTACGAGCGGTTCGGCTCGATCTGCTCCGGTGGCCGCTACGACAACCTGGCCAGCTCCGGCGCCGTCCGCTTCCCGGGCGTGGGTATCTCGATCGGGGTCACCCGGTTGCTCGGCCTGCTCTTCGGCGCGGGCGCGCTCGCGGTCTCCCGGGACGTGCCGACCTGCGTGCTGGTCGCGGTGACCAACGAGGATGAGCGGGCGGCCAGCAACCGGGTCGCCGAGGCGCTGCGCTCCCGGGGCATCCCCACCGAGGTGTCGCCGAGCGCGGCCAAGTTCGGCAAGCAGATCCGGTACGCCGAGCGGCGGGGCATCCCGTACGTCTGGTTCCCCGGCGCGGAGGGCGACCAGGTGAAGGACATCCGCTCCGGCGAGCAGGTGGCCGCCGCCGCGGGCGAGTGGACCCCGCCGCGGGCGGACCTGAAGCCGCTGGTGGGCCCGGCTGGCGTCTGACGACGATTGCACCTACGGTGGCGTAAGTTACGCCACCGTAGGGAGATCGCCGTGACCGTGCTCAGCCAGACCGCCCTGCTCCACGAGCTCGAACCCGTCGTGGAGAAGAACCTCGACCGGCACCTGGGGCTGGCCAAGGAGTGGTTCCCGCACGAGTACGTGCCGTGGAGCGAGGGGCGCACCTTCGCCGGCCCGCTCGGCGGCGAAGCCTGGTCGGAGGCGGACAGCACACTGCCCGAGGTGGCCCGGACCGCGCTGATCGTCAACCTGCTCACCGAGGACAACCTGCCCTCGTACCACCACGAGATCGCCACCCTGTTCGGGCGGGACGGCGCGTGGGGGACCTGGGTGCACCGGTGGACCGCCGAGGAGGGGCGGCACGGCACCGCCATCCGCGACTACCTGACGGTGACCCGGGCGGTCGATCCGGTGGCGCTGGAGCGGGCCCGGATGGTGCACATGTCGACCGGGTACGTCAACGCCCACGACGACGAGGTGCTGCATTCGCTGGCGTACGTGTCGTTCCAGGAACTGGCCACCCGGATCTCGCACCGCAACACCGGCCGGGCCACCGGCGATCCGATCTGCGAGGCGCTGCTGGCCCGGGTGGCGGCCGACGAGAACCTGCACATGGTCTTCTACCGCAACCTGCTCAGCGCGGCCTTCGAGCTGGCCCCGAACCAGGCGATGCGCGCGGTGGCCGACGTGCTGGCCGATTTCCAGATGCCCGGGGTCGGCATCGAGGGCTTCGCCCGCAAGTCGGTGGCGATCGCCCTGGCCGGCATCTACGACCTGCGCCAGCACCGCGACGAGGTAGTGGTACCCGTGCTGCGTCAGTGGAACGTCTTCGAGGTGACCGGCCTGGACGCCGACGGCGAGGCCGCCCGCGACCAGATCGCCGCCCAGCTGGACACCCTCGAAACCCAGGCCGCCCGCTTCGAGGACCGCCGCGCCACCCGCGCCATCCGCCTCACCCCCACCCGCTGACCCTTCCTCCCTGCCTCCCCGCCGCC
>NZ_JBSGJR010000337.1:0-7578 GCF_053605645.1 Micromonospora sp. NPDC003776 | reverse complement strand
CGCCGCAGCTCGGGGTGGGCCTGCGGGTATTCACCTTCGACGTCGACGACGTCCTCGGGCATCTGGTCAACCCGGTGGTGGAGAACCGGCCCGGGCGGCCCTGGCGGACCTCGCGGCGCGGGCGGTCGACCGGCGGCACTGACCCTTTCGCGCCGGCCCCGCTCGACCGTAGAGTGGGGGCGGCGACCGCGAGGTGGCCGGTGACCCGCCGGGAGGCGCAACCCGACGGGCCCAGGCGCGACCGCGCCCACCGGTGCTCCGACGGGGTCGCCCGCACCCGGTCGCCCTCGCCCCGGTCCGCTACGGAATCCCCCATCACGACAGGGGAGAAGGACAATGGCGCGACCCATCACGCTCTTCACCGGCCAGTGGGCCGATCTTCCGTTCGACGAGGTCTGCCGGCTGGCCGCCGAGTGGGGGTACGACGGGCTGGAGATCGCCTGCTGGGGCGACCACTTCGAGGTCGACAAGGCGCTCGCCGACGACTCGTACGTGGAGCGCAAGCGGGCCACCCTCGCCAAGCACAACCTCCAGGTCTTCGCCATCTCCAACCACCTGGTCGGCCAGGCGGTCTGCGACCACCCGATCGACGAGCGGCACCAGGACATCCTGCCGGCCCGGATCTGGGGCGACGGCGAGCCCGAGGGCGTCCGCCGGCGCGCCGCCGAGGAGATGAAGGACACCGCGCGGGCGGCGGCGAAGCTCGGCGTACGCACCGTCGTCGGCTTCACCGGCTCGTCGATCTGGCACACCCTGGCGATGTTCCCGCCGGTGCCGCCGGCCATGATCGAGCGCGGCTACCAGGACTTCGCCGACCGGTGGAACCCCATCCTCGACGTCTTCGACGAGGTGGGCGTCCGCTTCGCCCACGAGGTGCACCCGAGCGAGATCGCCTACGACTACTGGACCACCAAGCGGACCCTGGAGGCGATCGGCCACCGGCCCGCGTTCGGGCTGAACTGGGACCCGTCGCACTTCGTCTGGCAGGAGCTGGACCCGGTCAACTTCATCTTCGACTTCGCCGACCGGATCTACCACGTCGACTGCAAGGACGCGAAGGTCCGTACCGGCGACGGCCGGCGCGGGCGCCTCTCCTCCCACCTGCCCTGGGCGGACCTGCGGCGGGGCTGGGACTTCGTCTCCACCGGCCACGGCGACGTGCCGTGGGAGGACTGCTTCCGCGCGTTGAACGCGATCGGCTACGACGGCCCGATCTCGATCGAGTGGGAGGACGCCGGCATGGACCGCCTGGTCGGCGCGCCCGAGGCGCTCCAGTTCGTCCGCCGGCTCGCCTTCGACGCCCCGGCGGCGGCCTTCGACGCGGCCTTCAGCAGCAGCCGGGACTGACCTCGCGGCAGGCTACGAACTTGATGGCGTGAACGGCTCACCGCCGGCCGCCGTTCCACCCGACCGACCGGCCCCGGTGAATCACCGACGTCATCAAGTTCGTAGCCTCCGGACGGGCTCCCACCCTCGGCACGGTCACCGGCCCCTCCCGGGCCAACGGCGTGCCGGCCGGCGGTCGTCGGGCCGGCGCGGGAGGGCTCAGCGGGCCGCGAGGACCTGCTCGCTGACCAGCCGTGCCGCGCCGATGAGACCGGCCCGGTCGTCGAGGTCGGACAGGACGATCGGCATGCTGCCGGTGGCCAGCGGTGTCGACCGCCGGTAGACCACGCCGCGGATCTCCGCGAGCAGGATCGGGCCGAGGCCGGCGGCGGCGCCGCCGATGATCACGAGGGCGGGGTTGACGAAGCTGACCAGGCCGACCAGCACCTGGCCGAGCCGGCGGGCGGCCTCCCGGACCAGGATCTGGGCGCCCGCGTCGCCGCCGGTCGCCGCCGCGGCCAGGTCGGCCACGGTCAGCGTCCCGGCTTCGGCCAGCCGGTCGGCGAGCGCCGTCGAGCGCCCGGCCCGCGCGGCGGTCATCGCCTCCCGCAGCAGGGCGGCGTCGCCGCAGTACGCCTCGACGCAGCCGATGTTGCCGCACCCGCAGAGCGGTCCGTCCTCGGTGAGCTGGAGGTGGCCGATGTCGCCGGCCCCGCTGGTCGCGCCCCGGTAGAGCGTGCCGCCCAGCACCAGTCCACAGCCGACCGCGTTGCCGAGCTTGACGTAGAGGAAGTCGTCGAAGGGGCGGCCGGTGCCGGCGTGCCGCTCGCCGAGGGCCATCACGTTGGCGTCGTTGTCGACCTGCACCGGGCAGCCCAGCTCGGCGGCGATGGTGTCGCGGACGGGGAACTGGTGCCAGCCGGGCAGCGCGGGCGAGGCGGCCGGCGCGCCGTCGCGGACCGCCACCGGCCCGGGCAGCGCCACGCCGACCCCGGTGAGCCGGGCCAGCCCCGCCTCGGCCCGGAGCTTGCTGAGCAGTTCGACCGCCCGGCCCACCACCGCCTCCGGCCCGAGCCGGACGTCCACCGGCTCGGTGCGGCGGGCCAGGATGGTCAGCTCACCGTCGGTGAGCGCGACCTCGAGCCGCCCGTCGCCGAGGACGACCGCGCCGAAGCGGACCTGCCCGCCGAGCCGCAGCAGGGACGACCGGCGACCGCCCCGCGAGGCCGCCGGCCCGGCGGCCTCCACCAGGCCGAGCGCGGTCAGCCGGTCCACCTCCGCGGTGAACCGGGCCCGGGGCAGACCCAGGACGTCGGCGAGTTCCACCCGCGAGCGCGGGCCGTCGTCGCGCAGCAGGCACAGCAGCCGTACCTGGTCGGTGTTCTCCGGTCCGACCATGCTCATCGCGATCACCTCCCCCCGGAATGTGCCACATCCCCGTCACCGGCGCGTGACGCGGAGGGGCCGCCGCCGGTTTCCCGGCGGCGGCCCCTACGGTCGGGCTCGGGTCGGTCAGCCGCGGAGGCTGGCCATGTGCCGGTAGCTGATCTCGGCGTAGCGCAGCGACCGGCCGGGGTCGGCGCTGCCGCCGGGCGCGGTGTCCTGCTCCCACATGGGGTTGTGGTAGCCCTTGGCACCCATGTTGGCGAAGAAGGTGCCGTAGTCGATGTCGCCCTCGCCGAGCGGCACCATGTCGTACCCGTTGGTGGTGCCGGTGTTGATCTTGCCGTCCTTGGCGTGGAACAGCGGGAACCGGATCGGCTGGGCGGCGACCACGGCCAGCGGGTCGAAGATGCTGGTCTGGGTCACCCCGTCCGGGTCGGTGTAGCTGCGGTAGCGGTACTGCGCCACGTGCGCCCAGTAGATGTCCATCTCGAACCAGACCCACTCGGGGTTGGTCCGGGCGATGAAGTACTCCAGCTTCCGCACGCCGGAGGACCGGGTCGGCCGGCCCAGCCCGTCCAGCGGCCCGCTGTCGAGCAGGAAGTTGTACGCCGCGTCGTGGTTGTGGGTGTACAGCTTCAGCCCCCTGGCGGCGGCCATCTCGCCGAAGGTGTTCCAGCGGTCGACGGCGGCGTCCCAGTCGGCCAGGTAGTTGCTGCCGGTCGGGTCGCTGCCGGTGCCGATGTGCGTCATGCCGAGGATCTCGGCGGTGTCGAGCGTCTGCTCGAACTGCGCGATGGTGGTCGGGTTGACCGTGCTCGGCACCGAGGCGTGCGAGCCGTTGGCGCGCAGCCCGTTGTCGTCGAGGATCTTGCGGATCTCCGCCGGGGTGATTTGCCGGCCGAGGATCGAGGTGTGCTGGGTGTACCCGGCGAACTCGACCTCCTTGTAGCCGATCTCGGCGAGCCGGCCGAGCACCCGCTCGAACCCGTACGGCACTCCGGTGCCGTCGTCGGCGGCGCCGATCCGGTCGCGGACGCTGTAGAGGATGATGCCCCGCTTGCCGGTGGGGACGAGTAGGCCGTTGGCGGCGAAGGCGGCCGACGGGTTCAGGCCGGCGGCGCCGACGGCGACGGCGCCCGCCGCCCCGGCGATGGTGCCGAGCATCCGGCGGCGGCTCATCCCGCGCGAGGTGTCGTTCATGTGCTGGCTGCCTTTCTCATGGTGCTGGACGGGTGTGGGGAGGTGGTGGGGTGGGACCGCCGCGTGCGGCCCCACCCCGGGAGTCACGGCGTGACGCCGATGCCCTGGCCGGTGAACTCGACCCAGTTGAGGTTGCCGAAGCCGCTGGCCGGCCCGCCGGAGACGGTGGTGAAGACCAGGTAGAGCTTGTGCGACCCGCCCGGATCGGTGATCGGCACGGTGGTGCTGGTGAAGGCGTTGTTGCCGCTGGTCGCGTTGACCGTGGCGGTGGTCAGCAGCGGTCCGGTGGGGGAGTCCAGCCGGAGCTGGACGCCGAACCGGGGCTGCCCGGCGGTGGCGGCGCTGCCGCCGGAGGTTCGCAGCGTCACCGACTGCATGTTCTTCAGGTTCACCGTGTTGTTGATCGCGATCCAGTCGCCGTTGTCGAGGCTGCCGCGCTGCTGGCCGCCGCCGGTGTCCGCGCTGGTGCCGACGGTGGTGCCCGACTCGTCGGTGGCGAACTCGACCTCCTGGCGCTTGGCCTGGACGATCTGCTGGTCGACCGTGGTCAGCGCCGGCTGCCCGTTCGCCCCCTTGTCGGTGTACGACGCGCTGACCACGCCGTAGATGTAGCCGCCGTGGGAGGCGTCGTCCGCATCCGTGGGCAGCACGCCCGAGCAGCCGAACTGGTTCGCCTCGCCGTGCCCGTGGCTGTCGTGGCCGAGGACGAAGGTGACCTCCACCTTGCTGCAGTCGACCGGGCCGTCCTCCGGGTCGGTCACGGTGACCGACCAGGGGATGTCGTCGCCCCAGCTGAAGAAGCCACCCTCGAGCGGGGTGTTGACGGTGACGGTCGGCGCGGTGTTGCCGACGGTGATGGTGGTGTTCGCCGACGCGGTCTTGCCGCTGGAGTCGGTCACCGTCAACCGGGCGGTGTAGACGCCGTTGGTGGTGTAGGTGAACGACGGGTTCGGGTCGATCGAGTCGGTGGTGCCGTTGCCGTCGAAGTCCCAGGCGAACCGGATCGAGTCACCCGGGTCCGGGTCCTTCGAGCCCTCGCTGGAGAAGGCCACCGTCAGCGGCGCCCGCCCGTTGGTCGGGGTCGCGTCCAGCACGGCGGTCGGCGCCCGCAGGCCCTTGACGTAGCTGAACTTCAGCATCGCCGCGTCCGGGTTGACGTTGAAGAACCCGTCGCCGTACGTCAGCAGGTAGAAGTTGCCGTCCTTGCCCCAGCGCATGTCCATCGGGTTGTCGCAGAGGAACGGCTTGGTCGGCGTGGTGGGCGCCTGCCCGCAGTTCAACACGTTGTTGATCTTCAGGATGTCGCCCTTGTCGTCCAGCCGGATCTCCTTGAGGGTGTCCCGGGTGAACTCACCGAAGAAGATGGCGCCGTCGTAGTACGCGGGGAACTTCGTCTCCGACCCCAGCTCCGGGTCGTAGTCGTACTTCGCCGCGCCGTGCGGGCCCACACCACCGGTCCCCAGCTCCGGGAAGAGCACCGGGCAGGTCTGGGTGGGGGTGGACAGGTAGGACTCCGGGCACGGGGTCGGGGCCTGGAACGAGTACCACAGCTCCGACTTCTCCACCGGCAGCAGCTCGGTCAGGCCGGTGTTGTGCCGCGAGGTGTTCTTCGGGGCCGCACAGTCGAACGGGGCGACCGGCGAGATGGGGTTGGTGGTCCAGTTCATCTCGATGTACGGCAGGTTCGGCTGCACGCACATCGGCCAGCCGTAGTTCGCCGGCTTGTCGACCACCATCATCCGGCCGGTGCCGGCCGGGCCGCGCCCGACCTGCGCCACCGACGAGTCGGGGGAGTAGTCGGTGATGTAGGCGACGTCGTTCTTGTCCAGGGTGATCCGGAACGGGTTCCGGAAGCCCATCGCGTAGATCTCCGGCCGGGTCTTGTCCGTGCCGGCCGGGTACAGGTTGCCCGCCGGGATCGTGTAGGACCCGTCCGCGCCGACGCTGATCCGCAGGATCTTGCCGCGCAGGTCGTTGGTGTTGGCCGAGCTGCGCCGGGCGTCGACGAACGGGGCCTGGTAGACGCCGGTGGCGCTCACCGAGTCGTTGTGCGGCGAGAAGCCGCCCGACCCGCCGCCACCGGCCGGGGTGTCGTCGCCGGTGACCAGCCAGAGGTTGTTCTTCGAGTCGAACGCGATGTCACCGGCCACGTGGCAGCAGGCGCCCCGGTCCACCGGAACCTGCAGGATCTTCTGCTCGGTGCTCACATCCAGCGAGGGCGTCTCGCCGTCGACGAACTTGAACCGGGAGAGCTGGAAGTAGCCCTTCCACACGTCCCAGGCGTGCGGGTCGGTGCTGGTGGTCGGCGCGCTGCCGGCCGGGGTGTCCAGCGGGGGCGCGTAGTACAGGTAGACCCACTTGTTGGTGGCGAAGTCGTTGTCGATCGCCGGCCCGTACATCCCGTCCTCGCTGTTGGTGTAGACCGGGATCTGGGCGAGGATGGTGGTCTCGTTGGTCTCCGGGTTGTGCAGCCGTACGCCGCCGCGCCGGTCGGTCTGGATCACCCGGCCGTCCGGGAGGACGTCGAAGCCGATCGGCTCGTTGACGTTGGGCTGCGCCCCGACGACCGTCATCTGGTAGTTGGCCAGCACGGTCGCGCCGCAGTCGCCGTCGGTCACGCCGGCCGCCCACTGGATCGCGCCGCCCAGGTGCGCCCGCAGGTCCACGGTGCCGTAGCTCTCCGGGGTGGCGCCGAGCCCGGTGTAGAACGACCGCCCGCCCTGGTAGTCCTTGCACCAGGTGATCGGGTGGTCGAAGCCCATCGTGCCGCCGGGGTACGTCTTCTCGTCCACCGTGGCCAGCACGTGCGAGACGCCCCGGACGTTGGCGGCGAAGTTGTACCACCGGTCGGTGGTGCTCCACCGCTGCGGCAGCGTCTTCGAGGCGGGGTGGACCCGGTCGGCGACCGTGACGGTGGCCTTGCTGACCGCGGACGGCGCGCCGGTGGCCCGGGTGCCGAGCACGTTGGTGAGGAAGGACCAGTCCGGTTCGGCCTCGATGGCGGAGTTGACGCCGACGAAGCCGCCGCCGTCGCGGTAGTACTGCTCGAAGGCCGCCTGCTGGGCATCGTTGAGCACGTCGCCGGCGGTGTTGAGGAACACCACGGCGCGGAACTGCTTCAGGTGCGGTTCGTCGAACTTGCGGGCGTCGTTGGTCACCTCGACGGTGAAGCGCCGCTCCTGCCCGAGCTGCTGGATGGCCTGCACGCCGGCCGCGGTCGCGGCGTTGTTGCCGCCGGCCGACCTGGTGAAGACGAGCACCTTGTACTGGATGCCGTTGCTGTTTGGTGCGGGGGCGGTGAGCACCGGCGCGGCCTGCGCCGGGGTCGGAGCCTGCTCGGCGGCCGCGACGAGTGTCGCGCCCACGAGAGCGAGCAGGCTGAGGTGGGTGGCGGCCCTGCGGCCGAACGGTCTGCGCATCGAACCTCGCTCTGGTCGGGCGGGTCCGCCTCAGCGCCGGGACGAGGCTGAGGAGGTCGCTGGGGGAGGTGACGAGAGCCTGGCCAGGTTCTACGCGAGACGATATTGGCGCACGCCGCTAAAGAGAAGAGGGCGGAGCCAAAAGTTTCCTACAAAGCGCCACTACTTTTGCTCAAGATGAGCAAAAGTAGGAGCGACGCCCTACTTTTCGGACAGACGGCAGCGGGCCGGTCGCCCGATGGCGACC
>NZ_JBSGJR010000336.1:0-7580 GCF_053605645.1 Micromonospora sp. NPDC003776 | reverse complement strand
GGCGGGGGGCCGGCCCCCCCTCCCGGGCGCGAGGGTGGGGGCATGGGGGGGGAAGTTGCCGCCTCGACGACCGCGGAGACAGCACCTTCCCGGATGTTGCCGTCAGGCGGAGACGGGCGCCGGGGCCGGGGCGACAGTGGCGACCGGGGCGGGGCGGCCGTCCTGGGCGGGGGTGAGCAGCCGGCGCAGCGACAGGGCCAGCACCGAGGCGATCAGGCATCCGCCCACCACCACCGCCACCCAGAGCCGCCCGTGCGCCGCGCCGAGCAGCGGGCCGGCGGTGACCGGGCCGATGATCCCGCTGATTCCGAAGATCATCGAACTCACCGCGTTGTAGCGGCCGCGCAGCTCGTCGGTGGCGAGGGCGTTGGTCAGCGCCGGCATGACCGGGGACAGCATCGTCTCGCCGAACCCGAAGATGGCCGAGCAGGCCACCACGCCGAGCGCGGCGAGCAGCGCGCTGCTCGTACCGATCGCGCCGGCGGCGCCGAGGACCAGCCAGGCCGTGGCGAAGACCGCGCCGACGGCGGCGAGCGCCGCCGTCCGGCTGCGCCCCTCCATCCGGCGTATCACCAGCAGCTGGGAGAGCACGATCATGACGGTGTTGCAGGCCAGGGCCCAGGCCACCACCCGGGGCGTCACCTCCACCACCCGCACCGAGTACGCGGCGAAGCCCACCTCGACCTGCGCGTAGCCGCAGGTGGTCAGCACCAGACCGAAGAGGACCAGGCGCCGGAACGGCCGGTCCCGCAGCACGGTGAGATAGCCCCCGCCCGCGCGGGCGGCGCCCGCCTCCCGGGCCTGCGTCAGCCGGTGCCCCACGTGGGGCAGGGTCAGCAGGATCAGGCCCGGCGTCAGGTAGCTCAGCGCGTCGAGCAGGTAGATGGCTTGGAAGGTGACCGGACGGGCCACGTCGACCACCGCGCCGGAGATCAGCCCGCCCACCCCGATGCCGAGGTTGAGCAGGGCGAACTGGAGGCCGAACACCCGCTGTCGTTCGCCCTCATGGGTCAGCGAGGCGAGGATGGTGCTCTGCCCGGCCCACAGGGCCGAACCGCCCACCGCGATCAGCGTGCTGACCGCGAAGGCCGTGCCGAGCGAATGGACCAGCGCCAGCGAGCCGGTGCCGATCGCCTCGACCACCAGGCAGGGCAGCACCACCCGCCGGGCGCCGAACCGGTCGATCAGCGACCCGCCCACGGGGGACAGGGCGAGCGTCACCGCCCCGAACCAGCCGATCACCAGGCCGGCCTGGTTGTCGGAGAACCCGCGCACGTCGGTGAGGTAGATGAAGAGGAACGGCAGGGTGAGACCGCGCCCGATGGCCGACAACAGGGTGCCGAGCAGGATCCGACGAGCTTCGGGACGGGTGGGTAGGGCGCGGCGCAGCATGGCTCGGATTCTCTGCGCCGCGTACGACGACCCGCGACCGGATTACCGCCCACCTCCGCGTTCGACCGAGCCTCGGGTGAGCAAGCACACGTCGAGGGCGGACGAGATGCGCCGGCCCGGATTAGCCTGCGGTGTGCACAGCGGAAGCGGGTCGGCCCGCCGGCTGCCCGGATACCTCTGGCGGGGCGCCGTCATGGGCCTCGCCGTCGCGGCCGGGTTCGCGGCCGCCGGAGCGTGCGCGCAGTACGTGGTGGATGCGGGGCTCGCCGATCAGTCGGCGGCCGACGCCCTTGGCGGTGCCCCTCGTCGGCCTGCCCCTGTCGGTGCCACTGCTGTGCGGGCTCGGCGGGCTGATGGGCCGGCCGGACGGGTCCGGGCAACGCTGGCTGCTGGTGGCCGTGTCGGTGGCTTTCGCCCACGCGGTGGCCGCCGTGCTGGTCCGGCCCGGGCTGCAGGCGGCACAATCCGACGCTGGTCGACCTCACCGCGTGTCGGTGTCGTCTGCCATGCTGGCTCGGTGACGACGACCTGGCGACACCTGCCCGCGTCGGCTCGGGAGATCGCCGAGGCCGCCACCGTGGCGGTGACCGCTGCCGGCGCACGGGACGCTGAGGCGTACCCGACGGCGGTGGCGCGGCTGACCGGCGCCGACCGGTCCGGCCTGGTGCTCGGCGGGGTGGTGCGGCTGCTGCTGGAGGAGACCCACCCGGACGGGCTGGACGGCGACGACGTCCGCCAGGTACTGGAGCGTTGCGTCCGGTCCACCGCCGCCTGGTGGCCGGAGGTCGACCCGCACGTGCTGCTGGTCCTCCTGGCGAGCGCGCTGGGGGTGTACGACCCGGGTGACGACGACGCGCCGCCGGACCCGGCCGCGATCGCCCGGCACGCGCCGCTGCTCGTCGCCGACCTGATGGCCGCCACCGGCCGGCCGCTGGCCGACTACCTGGCCGTCGCGTTCGCCGAGGTCGCCCGCACCGAGCTGCACGACTGACCCGTCGATCAGGACAGGGGAGAGCAGCTCCTGATGTGGTCCGCCACCATGTTCGGTGGCAGGCAGGCTGACGGCCGCGACAGCCTCGGCGGACCGGGATCTTCAACTTTCGTCGAGGGCTTGCTAGCGTCTGGTCGATTGGAACGGCCAACCGGCCTGGCACCCGATCCGTGGCCAGCGCCTCTCGATTGGCCAGGCACGGGGGGATCCACTGTCACGCGAGGCCACGGGCCTCGAGTCTCGTCGTCAGCTGCTCCGTGGCGCCACGCCGTGTCGGCAATTCCAAGCGCCTCGATAATCGAACGACGGGGAAACTAGTGGCTGAAGAGGCAAAGATCGCACGAACCCGACGGCGGCGGGTGGCCGGAATCCTGGCTGCCGGTCTCGCCCTCGGTGGTGCGGCGGCCGTCGCGCCGGTTACGGCGGGTCAGGCCGCTCCGGCCGGCGGAGCGTACGACGCGGCGAGTGCCCAGCCCGACCGGACGAGCGTGCTGCCGCACTTCCGGGCGGGGGCGTTCACCCCGCCCACGCCGGGCCAGCAGGGCCCACTGTTCCAGTCCACGGGGGCCACCCCGCGGGTCAACGACGGCACCTACGTCAGCGCCTCGCAGTATCCGTGGATCGTCGGTGTCGTCACCTACGTGGACGACAACGGCGGCTTCTACTGGTGCACGGGCACCGTCATCGCCGCGAACAAGGTGCTGACGGCCGCGCAGTGCACCAGCGACGGGGCGGGTACGACGCGGGTCATCGCGGGGCACGACCAGCTCCTCGACGACGTGGGGAACGTCATCCCCAACGTGGGGTACGTCGCGGAGGTGGGTTCCACCTGGACCCACCAGGGCTGGAACATCGCCCAGCAGCACGCGGACCCGAGCAGGGCTCCCCTCGACGACGTCGCCGTCCTCACGCTGAAGACGAACCTGCCTTCGGCGTACACGCCGATCACCCTCGCCGGGCAGGGCGAGGCGACGTACACGGCCGGCCAGATGGCGGACATCGTCGGGTACGGCGTGAACAACTCGTCGACCGAACCAGTGCCCGTACCGGGAGGGGACACCCGGCTGCGCAAGGCTTCGGTGCCCATCCAGACCGACACCTTCTGCAATCTCCCCGGCACGGGCTACGACGCGAGCCGGATGCTCTGCGCCGGAACCGGCTCGCCCGGCGCGCCGTCCGCCGACACCTGCTATGGCGACGAGGGTGGCCCGCTGCTGGTGGGCGGCAAGCAGGTCGGTCTCACCAACTGGCACCCCTACCAGTGCGGTGAGGGCCAGGGCTACTACGAGGAGATCAACTACTACTCGAACGTGATCAAGGCGGACTTGACCCGTCCACCGCTGGTCAACGCCGACTGGACCGGCGACGGCCACACCGACCTGATGTCCCGTGACGGCAGCGGCAACCTGTGGCTGCACGTGGGCAGCGGGTTCGCCAACGACGGGTACGGCGGCTTCTGGGGCTCCCGGGCCGTCGGCGCGGGGTTCGGCAGCTTCAAGCGCGTCTTCCGGGTCTACAACTGGAACGGCGACAAGAAGCCGTCGGTCATGGCGGTGAACTCGATCGGTGAGCTGTGGATCTGGAACACCGACGGCAAGGGGAAGTGGTCCGGCAGCAAGCAGCGGATCGGCACCGGTTGGGGCAATTTCACCGCCCTGATGGTGACCAACAACTGGCTGGGCAACAACCTGCCGAGCCTGATGGTTCGCAAGTCCAACGGTGAGCTGTGGCGCTACACCAGCGATGGCAAGGGCGGCTGGACCAATCCGGCCGGCACCCGGATCGGCACCGGCTGGAACGGGTTCAACCTGTTCCTGACCCCGGGCGCCTGGAAGGGTGACGGCAAGGAGGTCCTGATCGGCCGTACCTCCACCGGTTACCTGCGGATGTACCAGACGGACCTCAAGGGCGGCTGGACCAATCCGGCCGGTACCCAGATCGGCAGCGGCTGGGGCGGCTTCAAGAACATCATCGTGCCGGGCGACTGGAACGGCGACAACATGATGGACATGCTCGGCGTCAACAGCACTTACCAGATGCGCCTGTACACCACGAACGGTAAGGGCAGCTGGATCGACGCCAGCGGCAAGGTCATCTCCACCGGCTGGAACGCCTACAACCTGGTCTTCTGATCGGGCTGCTCCACCACGAGCGGAAGGGCCGGCGACCCAGGTCGCCGGCCCTTCCGTCGTCCGCCATCACCTCCGCCAGCACGTTGGTCGACCGCGACGGTGGTGTTCGCCGCGTCGTTCCAGTCTGGGTGGAACACGGTGGCGCGTGGGGCGAGGAAACAGAAGCCGTTGGCGCTCGCCCTCGTCGGTCAGTGAGGTGGCGGACCGGCCCGTCGTGTCACGGGCTGGCGGCCAGGAAGACGAAGGCGGCGAGCAGCACCAGGTGCACCCCGCCCTGGAGCACGGTCGCCCGCCCCGGCACGACGGTGAGCACCCCGGTCACGGCGGTGAGCGCGAGCAGCGTCAGCTGCGTACCGCCGAGGCCCAGCAGCAGCGGGCCGTCGAGCCAGATGGAGGCCAGCGCTATGGCCGGGATGGTCAGGCCGATGCTCGCCATGGCGGAGCCGAGCGCCAGATTGAGGCTGATCTGCACCCGGTCCCGGCGGGCGGCGCGGGCGGCGGCGAGGGTCTCGGGCAGCAGGACCAGCAGGGCGATGACCACGCCGACGAAGGCCTGCGGCAGGTTCGCGGCCGAGACCGCGGCCTCGATCGCCGGAGAGACGGTCTTCGCGTCGCCGACCACCGCGATCAGGGCCACGACGAGCAGCGCCAGGCTGGCCAGGGCGGTCCGCGTCGACGGCGGGTCGGCGTGCCCGTCGCCGTCGGCGTCCTCGGCGAGAATGCTGCCCTCCTGCGTCACCGGCAGGAAATAGTCGCGGTGGCGGCCGGTCTGCACCATCACGAACAGGCCGTAGAGGGCGAGCGACGCCACCGCCGCGAAGGTGAGCTGCGCCGAGGAGAACTCCGGACCGGCTTTGCTGGTGGTGAAGGTCGGCACCACCAGGCTGAGGGTGGCGAGGGTGGCCACGGTGGCCAGCGCCCCGCCGGTGCCCTCCGGGTTGAACACCGCCACCCGGCGGCGCAGCGCCCCGAGCAGCAGGGAGAGGCCGAGGATCCCGTTGCAGGTGATCATCACGGCGGCGAAGACGGTGTCCCGGGCCAGGGCCTGGGTCTTGTCGCCGCCGCTGATCATCAGCGTGACGATCAGGCCCACCTCGATCACGGTGACCGCCACGGCGAGCACCAGCGAGCCGAACGGTTCGCCCACCTTGTGGGCCACCACCTCGGCGTGGTGCACGGCCGCCAGCACCGCGCCGGCCAGCAGCGCGGCCACCACGAAGATCAGCGCGTCGGGTAATTCGCGTCCCCAGGAGATGGCGAGCACGAGAACCGCGATCAGCGGTACGAGGGTCGTCCAGTCGGTCAGGCGGGATCGAATCAGGGCGGCCATCCACCAACTCTGCCAGGAAAATCGGTCGACCGTCCCTGTTCAAGATCGCCGATGACCCGGCGGGGCGGCCCCTGGCGTGATCTGCCGCACACACGTGGCCCGGCTCTCCAGACGGAAGAAGCCGCATCCGGTGGACCGGATGCGGCTTCTGACCTCTGGTCGGGGTGGCCGGATTCGAACCGACGACCTCTTCGTCCCGAACGAAGCGCGCTACCAAGCTGCGCCACACCCCGAGGCGTGCCGACAAATAGTAGCCCACCCGCCCCGGGGATCAAACTCGGTACCCCCTCCCCTGGTGATCAGCGGGGGATGAGGGTGAGCACGCTCGCCTCGGGTGGGCAGGCGAACCGTACCGGAGCGGTCGGGTGGGTGCCGAGACCGGCGGAGACGTGCAGCCAGGAGTCCGAGCCGGGCCAGCGGTGCAGCCCCCGCGCCATCGAGCGGGGCAGCCCGCAGTTGGTCACCAGTGCGCCGTATCCGGGCACGCAGACCTGGCCGCCGTGGGTGTGCCCGGCGAGCAGCAGCCCGAACCCGTCGGCGGCCATCCGGTCCAGCACCGCGGGCTCCGGGGAGTGCGCCACGCCGACGGAGAGGGCCGCCCCGGAGCTGACCGGCCCGGCCACCGCGTCGTAGTCGTCCCGCTCGATGTGCGGGTCGTCCACGCCGACCAGTTCGATCTCCCGGCCACCCGCCTTGAGCGTGGCCCGCGCGTTGTTGAGGTCGACCCAGCCCGCTCCGGTGAAGACGTCGCGCAGCTCCTCGTACGGCAGCGGCACGCCCTCGGCGTACTCCCGGTCGGGCAGGAAGTAGGTGAACGGGTTCTTCCAGACCGGTCCGGTGTAGTCGTTCGAGCCGAAGACGAAGGCCCCGGGCAGGTCGAGCAGGGGTTGCAGGGCCCGCAGCACGCCCGGCACGGCGTCCGGGTGGGCCATGTTGTCCCCGGTCACCACCACCAGGTCGGGGTCGAGCGCGGCCAGCGAGGCCACCCAGTCCTGCTTGCGCCGCTGGCCGGGCGTCATGTGCAGGTCCGACAGGTGCAGCACGCGCAGCGGCTCGGCGTCCGTGGGAAGCACCGGTACGTCGTACCGGCGCAGGGTGAACATGTTGCGCTCGACGAGCGACGCGTACGCCAGGGTGGCCGCACCGGCGGCGACGGTCCCGGCGGCGAGCCGGAATAGTGTGCGCTTTCGCATGGCGTTCAGGGTAGTTTGACCGTCCATGAGCACGCTGAAGGACCGTCTCACCGCCGACATGCGCGCCGCTCTCAAGGCGCGCGACGAGCTGACCACCTCCACGCTGCGGATGGCCCTCGCGGCCGTCGGCAACGCCGAGGTCGCCGGCAAGGAAAAGCGCGAGCTCAGCGACGACGAGGTGCTCGCGGTGCTGACCAAGGAGGCCAAGAAGCGGCGCGAGGCGGCCACCGCCTTCGCCGACGCGGGTCGCGCCGAGCAGGCGGGCAAGGAGACCGCCGAGGGTGAGGTGCTGGAGCGCTACCTGCCGAAGCAGCTCTCCGACGAGGAGTTGGCCGAGCTGGTCGCGGGGGCGCTCGCCGCGGGCGGCTTCACCGGCAAGGCGCAGATGGGCCCGGCCATGAAGGCGGCCCAGGGCGCGGTGGCCGGCCGGGCCGAGGGCGGCCGGGTCGCCGCCGAGGTACGCCGCCAGCTCGGCCTCTGACCGGCCGCCGACGACGAAGCGGGGGGGGGCCCCCCGCGGGATGGACCCCCCGTGGGGGTAG
>NZ_JBSGJR010000335.1:0-7584 GCF_053605645.1 Micromonospora sp. NPDC003776 | reverse complement strand
CAACATCGTCCAGTACACCGACTGGAACGGCGCCAACCAGCAGTGGCAACTCGTCCGGGCCGGCCATCGGCGTATCGACGATCAGCGGCGGTGCTGCCCGCCGTGCCCGTGCCGGTGGTCGTCGCCGTCGATCGCGTCCCGCACCGCGTCGGCCGCGCCCGCCGCGCTGGCCGCCGCGATCACCGCGGCCGCCTCGCCGCGCTTGCGCGCCCGCCGGTCGCGGAGGAACTCGAAGAAGATCGGCAGCACCGAGATCAGGATGATCAGGGCGACCACCGGCAGGATGTACCGGTCGATCTTGTCGCCGATCGCGTTGTAGATCTGGTCGGCCAGCAGGTAGCCGATCAGCAGGATGCCGTCCACCCAGAGGAACGCGCCGACCACGTTCCAGAGGAAGAACTGCCGGGCGGGCATCCCCAGCACCCCGGCCACCGGGTTCAGGAAGGTGCGCACGATCGGGATGAACCGGGCCAGCACCACGGCCTTCGCCGGGCCGAACTTCTGGAAGTAGTACTCGGCCTTCTCCACGTACTCCCGCTTGAACAGGCGGGAGTTGGGCTTGTCGAACATCCGCCGGCCGTACCGGGCGCCGAGCCAGTGACCGAGCTGCGCGCCGGCGATCGCGCAGAGCGGGCCGCCGATCAGCAGCCCGGCGAGGGAGAGCCGGGTGCCCGCCCCGAAGATCGCGTCGGCCACCGGGGAGGCGGCCACCCCGGCCAGGAAGAGCAGTGAGTCGCCCGGGAAGAAGAAGCCGACCAGCAGGCCGGTCTCGGCGAAGAGGATCGCCCAGACGCCGATCATCCCGAAGGTGTGGATCAGATCCTTCGGGTCGAGCGGGTTCAGAGCGACGCTCTCGGAGATCATCCGGGTCTTCTCAGCTGTGTCCACGGCCACAAAGGGTACCCGGACCCGGTCCGGCGCCGCGCCGGACCGGGCGGTACCTGCCTAGAGGCGCGGGTCGACCGGTTCCGACTCGCAGGCGAGGATGGCGAAGACCAGTTCGTGGCGGCGCCAGAGCGGCGCGTCCTCGGCCAGCGCGTCCAGGGCGGCGAGGCCCAGCCCGTGTTCGCGCAGCGCCAGTCCGCGCTTGCGGCCCAGGGATCGTTTGCGCAGCGCGGCGAGCTGACCGGGCCCGGTGTACCCGGGACCGTAGATGATCCGCAGGTACTCCCGGCCCCGGCACTTGATCCCCGGCTGGAGCAGCGACCCCTTCGGCGAACGGGCGGCCAGGCCGGCGTACGGCTTCACCACCATGCCCTCGCCGCCGGCCCCGGTCAGCGCCAGCCACCAGTCGGTCGCCGCGGCCACCGCCGCCGCGTCCGTCAGGTCGACCACCTGCCGACGGGTCGGGGTGAAGAACCCCGGGTCGGCCGCGCAGAGCCGGTCGGCCAGGGCGAGGTGCCACCCGTGGTCGCGGTCCGCGTAGCTCACCCCGGCCCCGGCCAGCACCGCGAACGGCGCCAGGGTCACCCCGCGCAGCCCGTCCGTCGGCCCCACGTACGCCCGGTACGCCGCCGAGTACGCCTCGACCTCGGCGCCCCGCTCGGCCATCCGGCCCCGCAGCTCACCCACCGGCAGCCCCCGGCCGGCGGCGGCGTCCAGCGTGGCGAGCACCGCCGGCAGCGCCGCCCGGCCGGCCGCGCCGACCCCGGCGTACTGCTCGCGGATCAAGCTGCCCGCCTTCGCCGACCAGGGCAGCAGCTCGCAGTCGAGCAGCAGCCAGTCGGTGTCCAGCTCGGCCCAGAGGCCGGCCGAGGTAACCGCGGCGCGGACCCGGGCCAGCAGTTCGTCATCCAGCGGCGGCCCGAAGAACGGCCGGCCGGTACGGGTGTGCACCGCCCCGCCGCCGAACCGCCCCGGCTCCCGTTCCACCAGCACCACGGCACGCGAGCCCATGTGCTTCTCCTCGCAGACCACCCGCTCGACGCCGGCCGCGCGGTAGTCCGCGAACGCCTGCTCCGGGTGCTCCAGGAACCCGTCGACCGTCGACGTCGAGCAGGGCGCCATGGTCGGCGGCAGCCAGACCAGCCGGCCCGGGTCGAGCGCGTACCGGCTCATCACCTCCAGCGCGGCCGCGGCGTTCTCGGCCGGCACGGTCAGCGTCCCGTACGGGTGGGTGAGGTGCCGGCGCCCGGTCACGTCGGCCAGGTCCAGCACCGTGTCCGGGCGGGTCGCCGTGGGCGCGACCAGCGGCCGGGCCGGGGCGTACCACTCCTTGACCGCCGGGACGGAGACCAGCTCCTTCTCGGGGTAGCGCAGCGCGGTGAGCCGGCCGCCGAAGACGCAGCCGGTGTCGACGCAGATGGTGTTGTTGACCCACTCCGGCTCCGGCGTCGGGGTGTGCCCGTACACGACCATGGCCGCGCCGCGGTAGTCCCGCGCCCACGGGTACCGGACCGGCAGGCCGTACTCGTCGGTATCGCCGGTGGTCTCCCCGTAGAGCGCGAACGACCGCACCCGCCCGGAGGTCCGGCCGTGGTAGGCCTCCTTCAGCCCGGCGTGCGCCACCACCAGCCGGCCGCCGTCCAGCACGTAGTGGCTGACCAGGCCGTCGATGAAGGTCACCGCGTCGGCCACGAAACGCTCCGGCTCCACCGCCAGCTGGGCCATCGTCTCGGCCAGGCCGTGGGTGAGCCGCACGTCCCGACCGCGCAGCTTGCGCAGCAGCTTCTGCTCGTGGTTGCCCGGCACGCAGATCGCGTGGCCGGCCGCCACCATGCCCATCACCAGGCGGAGCACCCCGGGCGAGTCGGGGCCGCGGTCCACCAGGTCACCCACGAAGACGGCGGTACGCCCGGCCGGCGGCGTCGCGTCCACCGGGCGGCCCGCGTCGTCGCGGTGCAGGGCGTAGCCCAGCCGGACCAGCAGCGCCTCCAGCTCCTCCCGGCAACCGTGCACGTCGCCGACGATGTCGAACGGCCCGGTCAGCTCGCGCCGGTCGTTGAACAGCTTCTCGTAGCGGATCTCCGCGGCGTCGATCTCCTCCACCCCGCGCAGCACGTGCACCTTGCGGAAGCCCTCGCGGGCCAGCCGCCCGTACGACTGCCGCAGGTCACGCTGCATCCGGGCGAGCACCTGCCGGCCGTGGGTCCGGTCGGCCCGGACCTGCGTACGCTCCCAGGCCAGCGCCTCCGGCACGTCCAGCACGATCGCCACCGGCAGCACGTCGTGCTCGCGGGCCACCCGCACCAGGGCGGCCCGGGCGTGCGGCTGGAGGTTGGTCGCGTCGACCACGGTCAGGTGCCCCCGCCGCAGCCGGATGCCGGCGACGTGGTGCAGCGCGTCGAAGGCGTCGCCGGAGGCCGCCTGGTCGTTCTCGTCGTCGGCCACCATCCCCCGGAAGGCGTCCGAGGAGAGCACCTGGGTCGGCGCGAAGTGCCGGCGCGCAAAGGTGGACTTGCCGGAGCCGGAGACGCCGACCAGCGCCACCAGGGCGAGCTCGGGAATGTCCAGGGTGGTCATGCGCTGATCTCCTCCTTCCGGTTCAGCACCGCGAGCTGCGTCGGGCTGCCGACCTCCGGGTCCTCGTCGCCGATCCCGGCGATCGTGGCGGCGTAGCCGTGGGTCGCCGCCACCCGCTCGACCCAGGCGGCGAACTCGGCCCGGGTCCACTCGAACCGGTGGTCGGTGTGCCGGAGCCGGCCCGCGGCCAGCCCCTCGTAGCGCACGTTGTACTCGACGTTGGGAGTGGTCACCACGACGGTGCCGGGCCGGGCGTGCCCGAACACCGCGTCCTCCAGTGCCGGCAGCCGGGGTGGGTCGACGTGCTCGATCACCTCCATCAGCACCGCCGCGTCGTAGCCGCGCAGCCGGTCGTCCCGGTAGGTCAGCGCCGACTGCCACAGCGTGATCCGGTGCCGCTGCCGCTCCGGAAGCCGGTCCAGCCGCAGCCGCCGGGCGGCCAGGGCGAGCGCCTGGCTCGACACGTCGGTGCCGACGACCTCGGTGAACCGCCGGTCGGCGACCAGCGCGGTGAGCAGGGCCCCGCCCCCGCAGCCCAGGTCGAGCACCCGGGAGGCACCGCTGTCCCGCAGCGCCGCCAGCACCGCGTCCCGGCGGCGTACGGCCAGTGACGCCCGCTTCCGGTCCGGCTCCTGCGCCGGGTCGACGCTGTCGTCGGCCGGCGGATCGTCGGCGAGGCGCAGCTCGGCCAGGCGGGCCAGCGCCTCGCCCGCCAGGGCCCGGCGGTGGGCCAGGTAGCGGCGGGTGATCTGGCCCCGTTCCGGGTGCTCGGCCAGCCAGCCGGCACCGGCCCGGAGCAGCTTGTCCACCTCGTCCGGCGCCACCCAGTAGTGCTTGGCGTCGTCCAGCACCGGGAGCAGCACGTACAGGTGATTGAGGGCGTCGGCGAGCCGCAGCGTGCCGGTCAGCGTCAGGTCGACGTACCGGCTGTCGCCCCACTCCGGGTACGCCTCGTCGAGCGGGATCGGGGTGGCCGACACCGCCCAGCCCAGCGGGGCGAAGACCCGCACGGCGAGCTCGGCGCCGCCCCGGCAGCGCAGCACCGGCACCCGTACCGTCAGCGGGATGGCGGTGGCGGCCAGCTCCGGCCGGTCCCGGGACTCGCCGCGCAGCGCCGACCGGAACACCTTGGCCAGCGCCGACGAGAGCAGGCTGGACGCCGCGTACGGGCGATCGTTGACGTACTGGCCGAGGGTGAACGCGTCTGTTGTGGCCTGCTTGCGGCCCCGACCGCCGCCCAGCTTGAGCGGGTCGACCTCGACCAGCAGCGCCGCCGTGCAGCGCTGCTCGTCCGCCTCCGGGTAGAGCACGTGCGCGGTGCCGGCGGGCAGGTCGAAGCTCTGCACGCGGTCCGGGTGCTTGACGAGGAGGTGGCCGAGGTCGGTCGCCGGGCGATGGGTCGTGGTCAGGGTCAGCAGCACCCGTCGATGGTGGCAGCCCCATCGATCTTGCGTCGTCCCGTTTTCGCCGGTACGCACGACGATGCCCCGCCGACCTCGGGTCGACGGGGCATCGGTGCCGTCGTACGGATCAGGCCACGAAGCGGGTCTTCCGGCGGCGGGCCACCACGTAGCCGCCGGCGCCGGCGGCGAGCAGCAGCGCGCCGAGGCCGGCGATCAGGCCGGTGGCGGAGCCGGTGATCGGCAGCGTGCCGCCACCGCCACCCTGGCCACCGTCACCGTTGCCACCGGCCGGGTTCACCAGGATCTTCGCGATGTCGTTCGCCGGGTTGAGGTCCTGCACCATGTTCTCGTCCGGCCCGCCGTGGAACAGCTGGACCTCCCCGGTCAGGGCGCCGGCCTGGTCGACGCGCAGGGAGAACGGGAAGGCGACCTTCTTGCCGCGGCCGATCACCTCGGGCACGAAACAGGCGTACGCGGCGGCACCCGCCTTGCCGGAGTCCACACCGAACTCGCCCTCGGCGTCGGCGCACTGCTCCGGCGCCTTCACGGCCGTCGTGCCCTTGGGCAGGGTGACCAGCGCCAGGGTGTAGATGCCGTTCTCGCCGCCAGCGTTGATCGCCGCCGGACCGTTGTTCGTGAAACCGACCGTGACCGGGACGGTGTCGCCGACCGCACCGTGCACGGTGGCACCGTTGGCCACGGCGTCAGCCTTCTGGTTGCCCTTGACCGTGAGCTTGATCATGGTCTCGTTGTTGTACGGGTCGACGTCGGTCTGCCCGGCGAGCTGGCGGGCCATGGTCCGGGAGGGCGCCGACGCCTTCAGGGTGAGCGGGCCCGCGTCGCCCTTCGTGCTCTTGCCGAAGTCCGGCACCTGGCTCCGGAACGCGTCCCAGTCCGCCGGGGTCATCCAGATCGCGAAGCCGTAGTCCTGGTTCGGGGCCCAGGCGTCACCGGGGACGGCGAAGGCGAACGAGTCGTCCAGCTTCGCGCTGCCACCCGCCGCCACGGTGGCGTCGAGCTTGCAGGCGTAGGCGTTCGTGTCGAAGTTGTCGTCGAAGTACTCGCAGTTCTCGTACCGCTTGGCCGGGGCCAGGCCGTAGGAGCCGAAGAAGAAGAGGACGGCGCCACGAGCGTCGGTCTCACCCTGGTTGCCCACCGCCAGCGGCGACCTGACGGTCTGTCCCGGCGAGCCGTCGAGGTAGACGAAGGGCTCGGAGGTCAGGTCGACGCCCTCGCCCACGCTGACGGTGGACTCGAAGCTGGCCGTCCCGGCGCTCCCCGTGGTGACGGTGTACTTGAGCTTGCCCTCCTGCCCGGCCTTGGCGGTCTCCTTGGGCAGCACGGTGAGCGAGAGCAGGTCGAGGTCGGGCTCGGGGTCGTTCTTGACCGTGCAGGTCAGGACTCCGGCGGCCTCCTGGCAGTTGTCGGGGCCCTGCACCTCGGCGAAGCTGTCGACGCCGCTGAGGTCCACCTTGACGGTGTAGTCGGTGAACGGATCGTTCACCAGCGAGTACAGCGAGATCCACTTCTCCGGCCCGCCCGGGGCCAGGATGATGTCGTTGGCGTACAGCGTGAAGCCCTCGGCGCCCTTGGCGTCGGCGACGCTGGGGGTGGGGTCGGTCGCGAAGGCGGGGGTGGCGGAGGCGGCGACGAATGCGCCTGCGACGCCGATCCCGGCCAGCCAGCGCCGAGTTGAACGGGTGAGCATTTGGGGGTTCCTCCCGGGGGAAACGCCAGGTGCGGCCTGTGGAGCTTAAAGATCCCCTAAGGCACCCCGCTGCCCAGGATCGCCGGGAAGAGCGGATATTGACCGAACGGATGAGTAAGGCGAGCGCAATGTTCGGCCGGCCCGTACCCGTCAACAGGGCGGGACACCGGGAGGTGCAGTGACGTACGAGGAGTTCGCCGACGCGCGGCTGAGCGCCCTGCTGCGGTACGCGGTCATGCTGACCGGCGATCCGCACCAGGCGCAGGACCTGGTGCAGGAGACCATGGTCCGGGTCCAGTTGAACTGGCGGCGGGTGGCCCGCAGCGACGCCCCGGAGCGGTACGTCCGCCGGATGCTCACCAACCAGTTCATCGACTGGCGACGCGGGTCGTGGGCGCGCCGGGTGCTGCTGCGGGGCGAGCCGGACGAGGCGGTGCCGGTACCGACCGACCACGCGCAATCCGCCGTGGACCGTGACCAGATCTGGTCCTGGCTGTCCCAGCTGCCCCGACGGCAGCGCGCCACGCTGGTGCTCCGCTACTACGAGGACCTGCCCGACGCGGAGATCGCCGAGATCCTCGGCTGCGCCGTCGGCACCGTGCGGTCCTGCATCTCCCGGGCACTGGCCACCCTCCGAGCCGAGTACGTGGAGGTTCACTCATGATCGAGGACGACCTGCGGGCCGCCTTCGCGCGGCACGAGGCGCTCACCCCGCCGGCCGGCCCGCTGCGCGCCGCCATCGACCGGACCGTGGTCCGCCGCCGTCGGCGCCGCCTGCGGGTCCGGCTCGCCGGTACGGCCATGGCGGTCGTCGCCGCCGCCCTGACCGGCTTCACGGTGGCCGCGCCGCAGCACCGGGAGGCCGGGCACCTGCTGGCCGACCCGGCCGCGGCGGCGCCGGCCCCGGCCGGGGCGGTGAACGTGTTGTTAGTCGGGGGGGTGGGCAACGCCCCCCGGCAGGTCCGGCGCGCCGACAGAGCGGGAGGGGGGGGGGTGGGGGTAGTGTGGAAG
>NZ_JBSGJR010000334.1:0-7592 GCF_053605645.1 Micromonospora sp. NPDC003776 | reverse complement strand
TCGGCGACCACCACCAGGCCCTCCGGCTCGCCGGCCCGCGCCGCCTCGACCACGTCCGCGTTGGTCGAGCCGGTCTCCGCCCGCAGCTCCAGCCGGCGCCACGGGCCGTGCGGGGCGAGCAGCGCGCGCCGCAGCCGGGCCGCCGACAGCGGCGGTCGGTCGAGATCGGTGTACGGCGAGCCGGGCATCCCGTCAGCCTACGGCCCGGCACGGTGCCGGTCGCCGGGAAGCCGGTGAGGCGCACTGCACAGCGGCGCCCGCCTGAACCATCGTTATATTCCGTGGGTGACTACCGAGACCGGGATGAACATCCACACGACCGCCGGCAGGCTGGCGGACCTGGAGCGGCGGCTCGACGAGGCGGTGCACGCCGGGTCGGCGCGGGCGGTCGAGAAGCAGCACGCACGGGGCAAGAAGACCGCCCGGGAGCGGATCGAGATGCTCCTCGACGAGGGCTCGTTCGTCGAGATGGACGAGTTCGCGCGGCACCGCTCCACCAACTTCGGGCTGGAGAAGACCCGCCCGTACGGCGACGGCGTGGTGACCGGCTACGGCACGGTGGACGGCCGGCAGGTCTGCGTCTTCGCGCAGGACTTCACCGTCTTCGGCGGCTCCCTCGGCGAGGTCTTCGGCGAGAAGATCGTCAAGGTGATGGACCTGGCCATGAAGATCGGCTGCCCGGTGATCGGGATCAACGACTCCGGCGGCGCGCGGATCCAGGAGGGCGTCGCCTCGCTGGGCCTCTACGGCGAGATCTTCTTCCGCAACGTCCGGGCCAGCGGCGTCATCCCGCAGATCTCCCTGATCATGGGCCCGTGCGCGGGCGGGGCCGTCTACTCGCCGGCGGTCACCGACTTCACCGTGATGGTCGACCAGACCTCGCACATGTTCATCACCGGCCCCGACGTGATCAAGACGGTCACCGGCGAGGACGTGGGCATGGAGGAGCTGGGCGGCGCCCGCACCCACAACGCGCGCAGCGGCAACGCGCACTACCTCGGCACCGACGAGGAGGACGCGGTCGAGTACGTGAAGGCGCTGCTGTCGTACCTGCCGTCGAACAACCTGGACGAGCCGGTCGTCTACGACGCCCCGGCCGAGCTGGAGATCACCGACGAGGACCGGGAGCTGGACACCCTGATCCCGGATTCGGCGAACCAGCCGTACGACATGCACCGGGTCATCGAGCACGTCCTCGACGACGGGGAGTTCCTCGAGGTCCAGCCGCTGTACGCGCAGAACATCCTGGTCGGCTTCGGCCGGGTCGAGGGGCGTCCGGTCGGCGTGGTCGCCAACCAGCCGATGCAGTTCGCCGGCACCCTGGACATCGCCGCCTCGGAGAAGGCCGCCCGGTTCGTGCGGACCTGCGACGCGTTCAACATCCCGGTGCTGACCTTCGTGGACGTGCCCGGCTTCCTCCCCGGCACCGGTCAGGAGTGGGACGGCATCATCCGGCGCGGCGCGAAGCTCATCTACGCGTACGCCGAGGCCACCGTCCCGAAGGTCACCGTCATCACCCGCAAGGCGTACGGCGGCGCGTACGACGTGATGGGCTCCAAGCACCTCGGCGCCGACCTGAACTTCGCCTGGCCGACCGCGCAGATCGCCGTCATGGGCGCGCAGGGCGCGGTGAACATCCTGTACCGGCAGGAGCTGGCCACCGCCGAGGACCCGGCCGCGGTCCGGGCCGAGAAGATCGCCGAGTACGAGGACACCCTGGCCAACCCGTACATCGCCGCGGAGCGCGGGTACGTCGACGGGGTGATCCCGCCGCACGAGACGCGCACCCAGATCGTCCGGGCGCTGCGGGTGCTGCGCACCAAGCGCGAGACCCTGCCGCCGAAGAAGCACGGCAATATCCCGCTGTAGTGGACCGTGCCGAGGCCCCGCCGGGCGTCCGGCGGGGCCTCCGCGCGTCAGCAGCCGGGGTTGGCAGCGACGCACATCCGGTCGGCCGCGGCCCGCCCCACGTCGAGCAGTCCCGCCTCGGTGACCGTACTGCCGGGCACGCCGGGCCGGAGCGCCTCGCCGGGCCGCAGCACGGTGACCAGGTCGCCGACCCGGACGACCAAGGTGTACTCGGGCGCCATCGGAAACTGGGCCGGCCCGCCGGTGGCCGAGTCGGTCAACTGGGTCACCGTGTGCCGCAGCAGGGCCGACTGGTCACCGGCGAAGTCGCGGGCGGCCACGCTCCAGCCGTGCACGAAGGTGAGGGAGACGCTGCCGCCGTCCCGCTCCACGGTGTTCGCCTGCCGCCACGACGCGCAGGCCGCGACGAGTCGGTCGAGGCCGCTGAAGACGTCGTCCGCCGACGCCAACCGGTAGACGTCCTGGCTGATCACCGGGCTCCGGTGGGTGGCGAATCCGTCCACCGCCTGGCTGCCGATCAGGGTCTGCGCGCGGGAGAACCGGGACTCGGCTGCGGCCGCCGGCACCCCCTGGTCGCGCCCGCAACCGGCGAGCACGTCGTCGACCCGGACCCGTTCCCCGAGGCCGGTGTCGCCGAGCCGCTCGTCGCTGCGCACCGGCACGTCGGCCGGGTCCAGCATCGCCTCGGTCGGGATCTCCGCGTATGCGCCGACGGAAGCGGCCGGGGACGGCCCCCCGGCCCGGCCGACGAGGACGGCGGAGACCGAGGCGACCGCCAGCACCGCCGCGGCGGCGGCGACCGCCGTACGCCGGCCGCGGCGGCGGGCCGCCGCGCGGATCTCGGTCGGCTCCGGCCAGCGGACGTCCCGCAGTTCCCGGTGCACCAGTTCGACGAACCGCACGTCGTCAGGCATCTGCGGCCTCCTCCTCCTCCAGATCCACGACGGTGAGCAGTCCGGCGAGCGCCGCGCGCCCCCGGGACAGCCGTGCCTTGACCGTGCCGACCGGCGCCGCCGTCTCCCGGGCGACCTCCGCCACGGGCATGCCAAGCAGGTAGTAGAGGGCGATGGCGGTGCGCTGTTCCTCCGGCAGTCGGCGCAGCGCGGCGACCACCTCGACGGTGTCGGTGCTCGGCTCGGGGACGCTGCCCGGCGTCCCGTGCCGCAGGTAGGCGCGGGCCCGGCTGCGCAGGCTGCGCCAGCGGCTCACCGCGATCCGGGTGGCCACCACCCGGACCCACGCCTCCGGGTCGTCGTACCGGTGCACCGTCGACCAGCGCTGCCAGGCCCGGATGTACGCCTCCTGCACGGCGTCCTGGGCCTCGGCCAGGTTGCCGGTGAGCACGTAGACGAAGCCCAGCAGCCGTTGCCGGCTGCCCCGGTAGAACTCGTCGAATCCCTCGGCGTCCGGCACGTCGCCACCTCCCCCGCGTCTGTCGCAGGGGACACGCCCGGCGCGCCTCGTGCGGTTGCCCGGTCAGCCGACCATTTTTTCGAGTTCGGCCAGGGGGAAGCCGCCGGCCGGGATCCGCTCCCGGACCGCCCGACGGACGGCGGTCTGGACGGCCGCGTTCGCCGGGGTGGGCACGCCATGCAGCCGGCCGAGCAGCACGATCTCCCCGTTGAGGTGGTCGGCCTCGGCGGACCCGGTGCCCCGGGCCAGGCTCTGCCAGGTGGAGCCGCCGGCCCGTTCCGCGCCGTCCACCGGCCGGTGCTGCACCCGGTCGCTCCGCTCGGCGGCCTCCTCCTCCGGCGTGGTGTGGGCGATGCCGGCGGCGGCGAGCGCGGCCTCCCCCTCGGCGCGTACCCGGGCGGCCAGCGGCTCGGGGACGTCCCGGCCGAGCAGCGCCTGGAGGCCGTTGCCGAGGTTGCCGAGCAGCTTGCCGTACTTCCAGCGCATCACGTCCTCGTGGACCGGGGCGACGAACCCGGCGGCGGTCAGGTCGGCGGCGGTCGCCCGGCTGGTCTCATCCGATCCGGACGGGTAGCGGCCGAGGTGAAGCATCCCCGGATGAGGGTGCCCGTTGGCGACGACCACGCCCGGTTCGAGGTGGGTGGCCGGCAGCCAGACGCAGACCGGGTACACCCGGGCGAAGAGCCGCAGCGCGGCCCGCTCGTTGGCGACACCGTTCTGGGCGAGCACGATCGGCAGCCGCTCGCCCGCCGTGCCGCCGCCCTCGACCGGGGCGTCCACCCAGCTGGCGAGCGCCGCCTCGGTGTCCTGCGACTTCACGGTCAACACCAGCACGGTGTCCGCGGGCAGCGACCGCTCGCCGGGCCCGGCCACCGCGGGCAGGCGGCTGGTCACCGCGCCGTCCGGCGTCCGCAGGGTCAGGCCCTGCTCCTGGAGCGCGGACAGGTGCGCGCCGCGGGCCACCAGCGTCACGTCCCGGCCGGCCTCCCCCAGCCGTACGCCGATGGTGCCGCCGACCGCGCCCGCTCCGATGATCAGGTACCGCATCCGTCCGATTCTGCCTCGTGCCCGCTCAGATCACCTCCGCGAGCTGGCACAACCACACCTTGCCCGTCGGGGTGACCTCCCGGTTCCGGCCGAGCACGCGGAAGCCCGCGGCGACCAGCAGCGCCTCGGCCTCCGCCGATCCGTACCGGGCGAAGAACCGGTCCGCCTCCTCGCCGGGCCATCGCTCCCAGCCCTCGGCGTCGCCCTCCTGCAGGCTGAGCAGCAACGGACCGCCCGGGCGCAGCACCCGACGGACCTCCGCCAGCGCCGCCGGAGCTGCCGCCTTCGGCAGGTGCAGCAGGGAGGCCGAGCACCACACCCCGCCGAGGACGCCAGCCCGGAACGGCAGCCGCAGCAGGTCGCCCTGCACCAGCGGCGCCGCGACCCGGGTGCGGGCGGCCCGCAGCATAGCGGCCGACAGGTCCAGGCCGATGCCCTCCGCCCCTCGGGCGGCCCAGTAGGCGAGGTCACGCCCGGGGCCGCAGCCCAGGTCGAGCAGCGGCCCGTCCGCTCGGCGCTGGAACTCGTCGGCCATCTCCAGGTAGGGCACGGGCACCTCGGGGTTGCGGGCGGCGAACTCTTCCGCGATCCGGTCGTACGCGGCCTGATTCCGGGCGATCACCTCGTCCATGTCGGCGCAGCCTAGCCGGGCCGCGTCGTTCCGGTGGCCAGCCGACACCTGGATGCCGCTCAGGCGGTGATGCCCCAGTCGTTGAGGATCGGGCCGGCGAGGAGCAGCGCGCCGGCCGCGAGGGCGGCGAGGCTGACCAGCATGAACACACCCACCCAGAACAGCGCCGGGAACGGGGTGAGCTGGGCCAGTTGGTCCGCGTCGGACTCCGGCATCCGGCCCCGGCCGCGCAGCCGCTGCAGCTCCACCACCGGGCGTACGCCGCCGAGCAGCAGGAACCACACCGACGTCCAGGCGAAGGCGGCCTGCACCTGCGGGGACGCGTACCAGGAGACGGCCAGCACCAGCCCGCCGGTGACCAGCAGCGAGAGCACACCGAACACGTTGCGGATCATCACCAGCATGGCCAGCAGCAGCACCACGGCGACCCAGAGCAGCAGGGTGATCCGGTTGCCGGCGAGCAGCCACGCCCCGGCGAGACCGACCAGCGACGGGGCGACGTACCCGGCGAGCAGGGTGAGGATCATCCCGGGGCCGCTGGGCCGCCCGGACGAGAGGGTCAGCCCCGAGGTGTCCGAGTGCAACCGGATGCCGTGCAGCTTGCGCCCGGCGAGCCGCGCGACCAGCGCGTGACCGCCCTCGTGGGCGATGGTCACCGCGTTGCGGGAGATCCGCCACGGTAGCTGGGTGGTGACCGCCAGGACCGCGACGAGTGCGGTGAGCAGGACCAGCAGTGGCGGTGGGTCGGGCTGGGCGCTCATCAGCTTGTCCCAGATGGTGCTCAGGCCGTCGATCAGGGGCATGGCCGGGGAGCCTACCGCCCCGATCTGTGCCCACGCGCGGCGACGATGCTCGTCGATGAAAATTCCTTCAGATCCCCTTGTGATCTTGGTTAGTTACCTTCAAATATGGTCGTCAATCAATCGACGTCCATGGAGGCTTCAATGGTCCGCAGACTGTCCGTACGCCGGCTGCTCGCCAGCGCTCTCACCGTCGTCGCCACGGCGGCGGCTGCCCTCGTCGCCACCGCCGGACCGGCGGCCGCGGCGACCACTCCCGGCATCGACGTCTCGAACTACCAGGGCTCGATCAACTGGACCAGCGTCCGGAACGCCGGTATCCAGTTCGCCTTCATCAAGGCCACCGAGGGCACCAGCTACAAGGACCCGAGGTTCAACACGAACTACGTCGCGGCGTACAACGCCGGGGTGATTCGGGGCGCATACCACTTCGCCCGGCCCAACATCTCCGGCGGTGCGGCCCAGGCCGATTACCTGGCCAGCAACGGCGGCGCCTGGTCCGCCGACAGCCGGACCCTGCCGGCCGCCGTCGACCTCGAAGCCAACCCGTACAGCGGCGGCTACTGCTACGGCCTGAGCACCTCCGGGATGCGCACCTGGATCAGCGACTTCCTCAACCGCTACAAGTCCCGCACCAGCCGCTACGCGGTCATCTACACCACCACGAGCTGGTGGAACCAGTGCACCGGCAGCTGGACCGGTCCGTGGGCCAACCACCCGCTCTGGCTCGCCCGCTGGGCGAGCTCGCCGGGCACCCTGCCGGCCGGCGCCCCGGTCTGGAGCTTCTGGCAGTACACCAGCACCGGCAGCGTCTCGGGAATCAGCGGCAACGTCGACCGCGACTACTGGAACGGGGACCGGACCCGGCTGATCGCGCTGGCCAACAACACCGCCTGACGGCCACCCCCCGACACGGGTCGGCGGCAGCGGGACCGCACCTGGTCCGGCTGCCGCCGTCGTCGTCTGTGCCGCCCGTTCAGGCCCTGCGTCGCGTGGCGACCGGCACGGGGACCGCGCCCCGCCCGGCCAGGGTGGTCCGCCGGGCCAACCGCCACGTCGCCACCCCCGCGACGACGAGGGCCACGACACCGAGCACCGCGACCGGCGCGGACAGGCCGGCGCTCACCAGCAGCAGGACGATGTCGCCGAGCGCGACCAGCATCCAGAGTGCCAGCCGGGGCCCGGTGTCCTTGTGTCGGTGACTCATGTCGTACCTCCTTCCGTCGTCGCGGGTTCAGTACCCCCGACGACGGAAGGTCATGCGAGTCAGTTTCGCGAAGGCGGGAATCCCCCGGCTCAGTTCTCCCGGTCGGGCTTGAAGCCCTTGATGATGGTGTCCCAGTCGGCCAGGCTGGCGTCCCAGGCGCTGACCGGAACCTCCCAGCGCAGCGCGAAGCCCCGGTTGCTGGCGGTGGCCACGCCCCGGTTGCGGACGTGGAGACGGACACCGTCCTTGCGCGTCTCAAACCAGTCCCAGTCCGCGCAGGTCCGATACCAGTCGCACGGCTCGATATCGATGTACTTGTAGTCGATGACGTAGTTCTTGCGCGCCGACTCCTTGCTCTTCCAGTCAGCGACGGCGTCGTCCTTCGGGTGAGGGGTCCACTGAATGAACAAGACCCGCTTAGCGCCCCCGACCTCGTAGAGACGGACGTAGTCGGAGCCGGCACTCGCCCGCCATCCCTTCGGGATCGGCACTTTGAACGTCGGGCCCGTGAACACCTGCCAGCCGGCCGGCAGGGCGTTCGCGTCGGTGGACGGGGTGGCCGAGGGCGTCGGGCTGGGCGCGGTGCTCGTCGGCGCGCCCGAGGTCGGCGCGCCGCTGGTCGGCG
>NZ_JBSGJR010000333.1:0-7603 GCF_053605645.1 Micromonospora sp. NPDC003776 | reverse complement strand
CCGCGGTCGACACCGCGGCGACGACGGCCGGCCTCGCCGAACGAAGAAGTTCCTCAGCGAAAGGACCTCTCATGTCCAGGACATCCGGATTGGCCGCCGTCGCGCTGGTCGCCCTGCTCACCACCGCGGCCTGCGCCAAGAGCGAGGACAGCGGCGACACGCCCGCACCAGCCGGCAGCGCCGGCCAGCAGGTCGTGCAGAGCGCGGGCGCCACCGGCCCCACCTGCACACTGCAAAGCTTCGGCGGGCAGAAGTTCGACCTCAAGAAGGACGTGGTCGGCTTCTCCCAGTCGGAGAAGGAAGCCAACCCGTTCCGCATCGCCGAAACCAAGTCCATCAAGGACGAGGCCGCCAAGCTCGGCATCGCCAACCTGCGGGTCACCAACGCCCAGTCCCAGTTCTCCAAGCAGATCTCAGACGTCCAGCAACTCATCGCCCAGGGCGCCAAGCTGCTGGTCATCGCGCCGTTGAACTCCGACGGCTGGGAACCGGTGCTGAAGCAGGCGGCGGAAAAGAAGATCCCGATCATCACCATCGACCGAAAGATCAACGCCCAACCGTGCACCGACTACCTCACCTTCATCGGTTCGGACTTCTACGAGCAGGGCAAGCGGGCGGCCGACCAGATGATCCAGGCCCTCGGCGGCCAGGGTGAGGTCGCCATCCTCCTCGGCGCGCCCGGCAACAACGTCACCACCGACCGGACCAAGGGGTTCAAGGACCGCATCCACGAGAAGGCGCCCGGCATCACCATCTCGTTCGAACAGACCGGCGAATTCACCCGAGAGAAGGGCCAGCAGGTCACCGAGCAGCTGATCCAGTCCCGACCCGGCACCAAGGGCGTCTACGCCGAGAACGACGAGATGGCGCTCGGCGCGGTGACGGCGCTCAAGGGCGCCGGCAAGTCGCCCGGCCAGGTCAAGATCGTGTCGGTGGACGGCACCCGCGCGGCCGTGCAGGGCATCGTCGACGGCTGGCTGTCCGCCGTCGTCGAGTCGAACCCGCGCTTCGGCCCGCTCGCCTTCTCCACCACCCAGAAGTTCCTCGACGGGGAAGGGATCCCGGCCACGGTGATCATCAGCGACCAGGAGTACACCACGGCGAACGCCAAGGAGAGCCTGGGAAACGCGTACTGATGGCGGCCGCGGTTCTGGAGGCCCGGGGAATCTCGAAGGGATTCCCCGGTGTCCTCGCCCTCGACGACGTGTCCTTCCGGCTGGACGAGGGGCAGGTCCACGCCCTCGTCGGCGAGAACGGCGCCGGCAAGTCCACCCTGATCAAGGTCCTCACCGGCGTGTACCGGCCGGACCGCGGCACGCTGCTGCTGCGCGACGAGCCGGTCACCTTCGACCACCCCCTCGCCGCCCAGCGGGCCGGGATCTCGACCATCTACCAGGAAGTCAACCTGGTCCCGCAGATGAGCCTCGCGCACAACCTGCTGCTCGGGCGGGAACCGCGCAGCCGACTCGGCGTGATCGACACCACGCAGCTGTACGCCGAGGCCGAGCGGGTGATGGGCCGGTACGGCATCCGCGCCGACGTGCGCCGCCCACTGCGCTCGCTCGGCATGGGCACCCAGCAGATGGTGGCCCTTGCCCGCGCCGTCACGGTCGACGCGCGCGTGGTGATCATGGACGAGCCGACCTCAGCCCTGGAACCGCGGGAGGTGGACACCCTCTTCCGCGTCATCGCCGACCTGCGATCCGAGGGCATCTCGGTGATCTACGTGAGCCACCGCCTCGACGAGCTGTACCGGATCTGCGACCGGGTCACCGTACTGCGCGACGGCCGGATCGCGCACCACGGGCCCCTCGACGAACTGGCCCGGGTGGAACTGGTCGCCCTGATGCTCGGCCGCGACCCCACCGAGATCCGCCGCGACGGGGCGACGAAGTTCACCGGCGAACACACCACCACGGCCGGCGAACCGCTCGTCGACGCCCGCTCGGTGTCCCACCGGCCGGTCCTGCACGACGTGTCCGTGCAGGTCCGCCCCGGCGAGGTGGTCGGCCTGGGCGGGCTGCTGGGCGCCGGACGCAGCGAGACCGCCAAGGCGATCGCCGGTGCCCTACCGGTCGACGCCGGCACCGTCACGGTCGCCGGGCAACAGGTACGACGCGGCTCCCCGGCGGCGGCGATCCGCGCCGGCGTCAGCCTCGTCCCCGAAGACCGCAAAGCAGAGGGCATCGTGCCGACCCTGTCGGTACGGGACAACATCGCGCTGGCCGCCCTACCCCAACTGTCCCGCTCCGGAGTCGTGTCCGACGCCCGGATCGACCGGATCGTCGACAGCTTCATGCGGCGACTGCGCATCAAGGCCGCCTCGCCCCACCAGAAGGTCTCCGAGCTGTCCGGCGGCAACCAACAAAAGGTCCTGCTGGCCCGGTCACTGGCCACCGGCGCCAAGGTCCTGCTGCTCGACGAACCCACCCGCGGCATCGACGTCGGCGCCAAGGCCGAGGTGCAGGCCCTCATCGACGAGCTTGCCGCCGAAGGGCTCGGCGTCCTGCTGATCTCATCCGACCTTGAGGAACTCGTCGAAGGGGCGGACCGGGTCGTGGTCCTGCGCGACGGCGCGGTCGCGGGCGAGCTCAGCGGTGACCAGGTGACGGAAGAAGCAATCATGGCGACCATCGCCGCGACGGGAGAGACCGATGGCTGAACTCGCGGCCACGCCGCGCATCTGGGCAGGACGGGCACGCCTGCTCACGTGGCTGCAGGAGTACGGCGTCTACGCGTCGGTACTCGCGCTCCTTCTCTTCAACGTGGTCTTCACACCGCACTTCCTGGAGGTGGCGAACTTCCGGACACAGCTCATCCAGGTCGCCCCGGTCGTCATCACCTCACTCGGCATGGCGCTGGTGATCGGCACCGAAGGCATCGACCTGTCCGTCGGTGCCGTCATGGCGCTCGCCTCGGCGATGGTGGTGCTCTACCTCGGCTACGGCGCTCCGGTCGCGATCGTCACGGCCCTGATCGCCGGCGCGGCCGCCGGCGCCGCCGGCGGCGCGCTGGTGGCGTACGTCGGCGTGCAGCCGATCGTGGCGACGCTGGCGCTGCTGGTCGGCGTACGTGGCCTGGCGAACGTGCTGGTGCCGCAGCTGACCGAATTCCACAACCCCACGCTGATCACCCTCGGCAGCCGGTCGGTGCTGGGACTGCCGCTCGTCGTCATCGTCGCCGCGGTGCTCACCGCATTGGTCGCCTTCCTGATCAAGCGCACCACCTTCGGCCGGCAACTGGTCGCCGTGGGCGGCAACCGGGCCGCGAGCCGGCTGTCCGGCCTGCCGGTACGACGCGTCCTGATCACCGTCTACATCATCTCCGGCCTGCTCGCCGCGGTAGCCGGCGTGCTGGCCACGTCCCGGCTACAGGCCAGCGACCCCACCTCCCTGGGCCTGCTCATGGAACTGTCCGCGATCACCGCCGTGGTCGTCGGAGGCACCCCGCTCACCGGCGGCCGGGTCCGCGTGCTCGGCACCGTGATGGGCGCCCTGCTCATCCAGCTCCTCCAGGCCACACTCATCAAGCACAACCTGCCGCAGTCCTGGACCCAGATGGTCCAGGCGGTCATCATCCTGGCCGCCGTCTACGCCGCCCGAGGGAGGCGCGCATGACCACCACCACGACCACCGCCGCGGACGCGGACCCTGGCACCGACGCAAGGCGCGGGCCGAGCATGCTGCGCCGCGAACGGATCGGCCACCTGCTTCAGCACCACGGCGCGCTCATGGTGCTGGCGGTCACCGTCGTGGCCGGGACCGTGGCCTTCGACTCGTTCGCCACCCCGCAGAACGCCGCGAACATCGTGGTGTCGTCGTCTTTCCTGGCCATCATCGCGATCGGGATGACCTTCGTCATCATCAGCGGCGGCATCGACCTCTCCGTCGGCTCGTCCTTCGTCCTCGCCGGGGTGCTGGCCGCCTACGGCTCCCGGTACGGGCTGCTCGTCGCCCTGCTGCTGCCGCTGGCCGTATGCGGAGCGATCGGGCTGGTGCAGGGACTGATCGTGGCACGCACCGGCATGGCGCCGTTCATCGTGACCCTGGCTGGGCTGCTCGGCATGCGGGGCCTCATGCTCGCCGTATCCGACGAGGGAGCGAACACCTACCTGGTGCGCAACGACGCGTTCAGCGCCCTGGGCCAAGCATCCTTCCTGGGCCTCACCGTGCCCGTCTGGATCACGCTGGGCCTGGCCCTGCTGGGCGGGGTGCTGCTGCAACGCACCGGCTTCGGCCAGAACGTCTACGCCATCGGCGGCAGCGAGGAAGCCGCGGTGCTCATGGGCGTGCCGGTCACCCGCGTCAAGGTCCTCGTCTATCTCATCTCCGGACTGCTCGCCGGATTGGCGGGCGCTCTCAACGCCGCCCGTCTGTCCTCCGGCGTCACCATCCTCGGTGCCGGCATGGAACTCGACGTCATCGCCGCCGTCGTGATCGGTGGCACGCTGCTCACCGGCGGTTCCGGCGGCCTCACCGGAACGATGGCAGGTGTCCTCCTGCTCGGGGTCATCCAGAGCCTGATCAACCAGATCGGCGTGCTCACCTCGTCGTTCCAGCAGGTAGTCAGCGGCGCGTTCCTCGCTCTGGTGGTGGTCACTCAGCGGATCCTGCACCGGGCGCAGCGGCTGTCCTGAGGCCGGGCTCCCGGGCCGCACCAGAGTCGGCAACACCGCCGAAGGGACCGCCGCGGCGCTGCAGTTGTCGGTCCGCTGCTTGCCCGGTGGGTCAGCGCTGTCGCTCTGCCAGCTGGAGCCGAAGTCGGGGCGGCCCGTTGTGGTTTACCGCGTACAGCCGCCTTCGCTCGTCATTCGATGTGATTTGAGGAGTGCCACCTGGTCCTGGCTCATGTTGGTCGCCTACATCCAGCTACGCCTCGGCCCGAGAAGCCGTGAGCGCCCTGCGTCGTTCCTGGGAACGCCCAGCGCCGCCCGTGCGACTCAGCCCAGCCCGCCTCCGGCGAGGGTTTCGGCGCATGAGCAGCAAAGCCGGCAACGCCGGTTGATTCGGCGCGATCAAGGCCGCATGGCTGGGGCTTCGAGTGCAGGGCTGCAATCGTTGCGGCGCTCGTCGCCTCCTTCCCTGATCCGGTCGAGGACTAAGCGCATGCGTCTAGCGACGTCAGCGCGGGGCAACTCCACGCATTCATATCCGAACTCACGGTAGGCATCCACGATCGCCGCGTGTATGCCCTGGGCCTGCTCGAAGCTCTCCCATCGTGCGTCGTCGCGCCGGTATATCGCACGCCAAGGAGGCGCCACGAAGACCGTCGGGTGATACCTGAATCGTGCGACGGCGGCGTGGAAGTGAGCTGGCACCGTCTCCGCCCTGGCTCTGATGAAACCAACGGTGCAGGGGATCGCGTGGTCGAAGAAGACGATCTCGCCGGCCGTCAACGCCTCCGCGTGCGCCCGCATCCCCCACGTGAGCACAAGCTCGTCAAAGAGAGCGGGATCGTTCCGAGGGTGAGGTGGAGTAGGGGCGGCCAGGGTTCCCGGGCGCTGCCCTGAGAACGATCCACGGCGACGTACGGTTTCGACTCAACCCGGCTGTCGCCGGCTGCGTCTTGCTCTGTATGCGCACGAAGACACGCGGCGGACGCGACCTGGAGGTGGCGTGACCTCGCACGAGGATGACGATCAGTTCCGGCTGTTCGTACAGCGACAATGGGGGCCTTTGCTCCGCACGGCCTACCTGTTGACCGGTGATCGGGGGACAGCCGAGGACCTCGTGCAGTCGGCCTTGGAGAAGACCCATCGGCGTTGGGGGAGGGTTCTGCGCAGAGACGCACCCGAGGTCTACGTACGTCGGGTGATGGTCAACACGGCGATCTCCTGGCGGCGCCGGCGCCGGCCGCTGGAGGTGCCGCTGCTGACCTCCGACAGTGCGCCGGTGCCGGACCCTTATGGGCAGGTGGAACAGCGGGAACTGCTCCTCGTCGCGCTGCGGCGCTTGCCGCGAAGGACGCAGGCGATTCTGACGCTGCGGTATTTGGAGGACCTGAGCGAGGCGGATACCGCTGCGGCTCTCGGCTGCTCGGTGGGTGCGGTGAAGAGTCAGGCATCGCGCGGTTTGGCACGGCTGCGGGCCGAGTTCAGCTCGGCTGCCGTTGCGCCCTCACATCTGCTGAAGGAGGAACCGGCATGAACGAGAACTTCGCGGAAACGACGCTCAGTCCCACGCTGAGGCAGGCTGCGGACGCTGTCGGCGTCCCCGAGGACCCGTGGCCGGAATTCACCCGGCTTGAGCGACGGCACCGGCGCACCCGACTGATCCGGATGGTCGCCACTGTCGCGGTCTTGGCAGCGCTCGTCGGAATCCAGACCAACGTGGTCCGCCTGCCCGGCTGGGCACCCGGCATTGCGGTCGCGGCCGCCCCGGCGTCGCTGCTCGACGCGCCGCCACGCGGTGCTCTGACCGGCGACGACGCCTGGGTGAAGACGTTGCAGGCGCGGTTGAGCATGGATTCGTCCCTGGGTGGCTGGCAGCCGGATGGAATGTGGAAGGTCGGCGGCCGCGACCAGATCCGCCTGCTCTACGGCAGTGACCAGCCGGGCCACCGGGTCGCGCTGGTGGCGGTGCCGCTGCGGATCGGCCTTCTCACGATGACGGCGCTGGTCTGGTTCGTGGGTTCGCCTGGGGCCGGTGTCGAACAGATGCGCTACGCCGGCAACAGTGACGGCGGCGACAGCGTGATGACCCTGATGCGGGCCGGCTCCGGGTCGAACGGCTTCGCGGTCGTCGTCGGGCCGGCCGATTCCACCGTGACGATCAGCGGCGACCTCCGGTACACGTCGAAGGGAACTGTGGAGTATCCGAACATCGCGAGGCCCGACGGCAGCGGAGTCGGGATCGCGGTCCTGCCCACCACGCCGCTGCGCAGCGAGCCCGTCGTCCGGGTCAGTCGCGGCAACCACGTGTTCTATCAAGGCGGCCTGGGCGGCGGCCCGTATGAGGCGATCGAGCCGACCGAGCCGGACATGGACGCTCTACTCACTGGCATCAAGCGCGGCACTCGGGGCGTGCCGCTGGATAACGCGGACCTGCGTAACTTCGTGGCACTGGCACTGCAAGACGGTCGCCTCCCCGCTACCGGAACGACTGTGCGGGTGCCCTGGACGGGCAGAGCTGACGGCAAGGCCGCCGCGCTACTCACCGTGCAGCCCACCGGTGGCGGGGTAATCGCGTACGCGATGCACGGCGGCGAACGGACCGGCACCTGGATGGATCTGCGCCTGCTGGTGCCCGCCGAGGGCGCCTACCAGCGGCCGATCGGCTGGCGTATCCGGGCCGACAACCCCAGCCGCACGCCGACAGACCAGGTGCGGGTCGTCGCCCCGCCGGACGCGGACCGCGTCACGGTCGCGGTCCGCGGCGCACTCCCCATCACGGTCACCCTCGATGCGTCAAACGCCGGCACCGCGCCGGTACCGCACAACCAGCCCGCCACCGTCACCGCCTACTCGAGAAACGGCGACATTCTGGGAAGCACTCCGGTGCCGCCGATCGAGGCCGACATGTCAGGCCTGCCAGGGGACAGTCCGGCCACCCGGGTAAACCCCTGACCGACCGGCAGTGTGCCCGAGCCGTCTTCGGACGGCTCG
>NZ_JBSGJR010000332.1:0-7607 GCF_053605645.1 Micromonospora sp. NPDC003776 | reverse complement strand
GTTTGATCGTCAAATCCGCTGGGCGCGTCCCGCGTCACATCGTCGAGGTACGGCTATTTGCGCAGCTCAACACCGGCGAACGAGCGCTTGCCTCCACCGTCACGGGTGGTCGCGGCCGCCGGCTGCGGCTCCTCTCCCGCACCGACCGCGTGGTGATCACGCTGATGGTGCTCGTACCCCTGCTGCTGGTGCTGGGCCTGGTCTGGCTGCCGGCGCTGGCGACCGTGCTGCTCTCCGGCACCAGCTGGGACGGCATCGGCCCGCTCGGCGACATCGACTGGGTCGGGTGGAAGAACTACGACGACGTGGTGAACATCTACCCGCCGTTCGTGCCCGCGGTGCAGCACAACGTGCTCTGGCTGGCCGCGCTCTTCCTGGTGGCCACCCCGTTCGGCATGTTCCTCGCCGTACTGCTGGACAAGGAGCTGCGCGGGAGCCGGTTCTACCAGACCGCGCTCTACCTGCCGGTGGTGCTCTCGCTCGCGCTGATCGGCTTCGTCTGGCAGCTCATCTACAGCCGCGACCAGGGCCTGCTCAACGCGCTGCTCGGCGGGAACACCGACTGGTACGGCGACCCGCACGTGAACATCTGGGCGGTGCTGCTCGCCGCCGGCTGGCGGCACGTCGGCTACATCATGCTGCTCTACCTGGCCGGGTTGAAGGGCGTCGACCCGTCGCTGCGCGAGGCCGCGGCGGTGGACGGCTCCTCGGAGGTCAGCACCTTCTTCCGGGTGGTCTTCCCGGTCATGCGCCCGATCAACATCATCGTGCTGGTGGTGACGGTGATCGAGTCGCTGCGCGCGTTCGACCTGGTCTGGGTGGTCAACAAGGGCCGCAACGGCCTGGAGCTGCTCTCCGCGCTGGTCACCCAGAACGTGGTCGGCGAGGCCAGCCGGATCGGGTTCGGCTCGGCCCTGGCGACCATCATGCTGGTCGTCTCCCTGGCCTTCATCACCCTCTACCTCTGGACCGTCATGCGGGAGGAGAAGCGATGACCACCGCGACGCTGACCCGCGAGTCCCCGACCGCCACGCCGGGCAGCCGCCGCCGGCCACCGCGGCCCGCCCGGGTGGTCCTGCACCTGTTCCTGGGTACGGTGGCCGTCGGCTGGCTCTTCCCGATCCTCTGGGCGGTGCTGACCTCGCTCCGCTCGTACCAGTACACCGCCAGCCACGGCTACGTCTCGCTCGGCGGCTGGACCCTCGACAACTACGTCACCGCCTGGCGGACCGCCGAATTCGGCAAGCACTTCCTCAACTCCGTCTACATCACGGTGCCGGCGGTGCTGCTGACCCTCTTCCTCGCCTCCTGCGTGGCGTTCGTGATCGCCCGGTTCAGCTGGAAGCTCAACATCGCCCTGCTCGGCCTCTTCACCGCGGCGAACCTGCTGCCGCAGCAGGCCCTGCTGATCCCGCTGTTCCGGATGTTCACCGAGATCCCCCTGCCGGCCTGGATGAGCGACTCGGAGCTGCTCTACGACAGCTACTGGGGACTGATCCTGGTCAACGTCGCCTTCCAGTGCGGCTTCTGCGTCTTCGTGCTGAGCAACTACATGAAGGCGCTGCCGCACGAGCTGTACGAGGCGGCGATGGTCGACGGGGCGAGCGTCTGGCGGCAGTACTGGCAGGTCACCATGCCGCTGTGCCGGCCGGCCCTGGCCGCGCTGGCCACCCTGGAGGTGACCTGGATCTACAACGAGTTCTTCTGGGCGACCGTGCTGATGCGGACCGGCGACAAGTTCCCGGTCACCAGCTCGCTGAACAACCTGCGCGGCGAGTTCTTCACCGACAACAACCTGGTCTCGGCCGGCTCGGTGCTGGTCGCGATCCCGACCCTGGTGATCTTCTTCCTGTTGCAGAAGCAGTTCGTCCGCGGCCTGACGCTGGGAGCCTCCAAAGGATGACGATCGTCCACCTGCGCCGCGGGCGGACCAGCCTGGTGCTCGACGCGCGCGGCCCGGGGCTGCCCCGGGTCGTGCACTGGGGCGCCGACCTCGGCCCGCTGCCCGCCGGCGACCTGCCCGCCCTGGTCGACGCCACCATTGCGCCGGTGGTGCCGAGCAGCTTCGACGCGCCCACCGTCCTGTCGCTGCTGCCCGAGGCGAGCGCCGGCTGGAGCGGCCGGCCCGGCCTGGCCGGCCACCGCGCCGGCCGGGACTGGTCGAGTGCGTTCCGCCTGGTCGGCCTCGACGTGGTCGACGAACCCGTGGCGCCGGCGGCGAGCGGGCCGGAGACGTTAGGAGGGGCCCCTTTACCCGCACCAGGCGTTAACAGGGGACCCTTCCTTTCCACCGCCCGGGTGGCGGTGCGGGCGGTGGACCCGGGCGCCCGGTTGTCGCTGACCGTCGAGATCGCTCTCGATCCGGCCGGGTTGCTGACCCTGCGGCACCGGCTGCGCAACGACGGCGACGCCCCCTACGAGGTGCGGGAGCTGACCCCGGTGCTGCCGGTGCCGGCGGTCGCCACGGAACTGCTCGACCTGACCGGCCGCTGGTGCCGGGAACGGACGCCGCAGCGGCACCCGTGGCCGATGGGCGCGTGGGTCCGCGAGGGCCGGCACGGGCGTACCGGGCACGACGCCACGCTGCTGCTGGTCGCCGGCACGCCCGGCTTCGGCTTCGGGCACGGCGAGCTGTGGGCGGTGCACACCGCGTGGAGCGGCGACCACGTCACGGTGGCCGAGCGCCGTCCGGCCGGCGAGGCCACCCTGGGCGGCGGCGAGCTGCTGACCCCCGGCGAGATCGTGCTCGACCCCGGCGCGGAGTACGCCACTCCCCTGCTCTACGCCGTCCACTCCACCACCGGCCTGGACGGGCTCAGCGACGTGCTGCACACCCACCTGCGCGCCCGCCCGCAGCACCCGCGCGGCCCGCGCCCGGTCACCCTGAACGTCTGGGAGGCGGTCTACTTCGACCACGATCTGGACCGGCTCAAGGGTCTCGCCGACCGGGCCGCCGAGGTGGGCGTGGAACGCTTCGTGCTGGACGACGGGTGGTTCCGGGGCCGCCGGCACGACCGGGCCGGGCTCGGCGACTGGTGGGTCGACGACGACGTCTGGCCGGACGGGCTGCAACCGCTCATCGACCACGTACGCGAGCACGGGATGCAGTTCGGGCTCTGGGTCGAACCGGAGATGGTCAACCCCGACTCGGACCTGTTCCGGGCCCACCCCGAATGGGTGCTCCAGGCCCCCGGCCGGCTGCCCCCGGAGTGGCGGCACCAGCAGGTGCTCGACCTGGCCCACCCCGACGCGTACGCCCACCTGCTCGACCGGCTGGACGCCGTGCTGAGCGGGCACGACGGGATCGCGTACCTGAAGTGGGACCACAACCGGGACCTCACCGAGGCCGGGCACGCCGGGCGGCCCGGGGTGCACGCGCAGACGGTGGCGGTCTACCGGCTGCTGGACGAGCTGCGCGCCCGGCACCCGGGCGTGGAGATCGAGAGCTGCTCCTCCGGCGGGGCCCGGGTGGACCTGGAGATCCTGCGCCGGACCGACCGGGTCTGGGCCAGCGACTGCAACGACGCGCTGGAGCGGCTGTCGATCCAGCGCTGGACCGGCCTGCTGCTGCCGCCCGAGCTGGTCGGCACCCACATCGGACCGGAGCGTTCGCACACCACGCACCGGGTGCACGACCTGGGCTTCCGGGCGGTCACCGCGCTCTTCGGCCACCACGGCATCGAGTGGGACATCAGCGGGATCACGGCCGCCGAACGGGCCGAACTCGCCGCCTGGGTGGCGCTGCACAAGCGGCTCCGCCCGCTGCTGCACGGCGGCCGGGTGGTCCGGGTGGACCATCCCGACCCCGCCGTCCAGGCGCACGGCGTGGTCGCCCACGACCGTTCGCACGCGGTGTACGCGATCTCCCGACTGGCCACCTCGGCCGCCCAGGTGCCGGGAGCGGTCCGCCTGCCGGGGCTGGACCCGGCCCGGCGCTACGCCGTGCGCCCGCCGGCCGGGGTGCCGGAGCCGGCGGTGCTCCAGTTCACCGAGCCGGGCTGGCTGGCGTCCGGCGGCGGGGTGACGGTGAGCGGTTCGGTGCTGGGCGTCGTGGGGTTGCAGTTGCCCGCGCTGCATCCCGAGCAGGCGCTGCTGCTGGAGGTCGTCGCCGTCGGCTGAGGGCCGGCGATCCGGACCGCCCTCGGCCCGCACCCGGGACCGCCCGGGGAGCCCGCGACGGCCGACGAGGTGGGCATCAGCGGGATTTTCTGAGATTCTGCCCGGGCGGATGTCGAGGAGCGGGGTGGCGGCTTCTACCGGAGGGTGGAAGCACCGAGAATCGGTGCGCGGACGTGAGGAGCCAACCGTGAAGTACATGCTGTTGATGCAGTTCAGCGCCGCCGGGGCCGACTTCCCGTCGATCGACACCTGGACGCCGGAGGAGATCCAGGCGCACATCGGTTTCATGCGGGAGGTCAACGCGAAGCTCGCCGCCGACGGGGAGCTGGTGCAGGCCGAGGGCCTGGGCGGCCCCCAGCAGGCACGGATCGTCCGGGCCGGGGAGAACGGCGCCCCGGTGGTCACCGAGGGACCGTTCGCGGAGACCAAGGAGTTCCTCGCCGGCTGGTGGATCGTGGACTGCGAGACCGCGGAGCGGGCCGTGGAGCTCGCCGCCCACATCTCCACCGCGCCCGGTCCGGGCGGCCGCCCCCTGAACATGCCGATCGAGGTCCACCCGGTCATGTCGGCCCCGCCGCAGGAGTTGTGACCGCTGGCCGTTCCGGACCGTACCGTCGAGGACCTGCTGCGCGAGCTGGCGCCGCAGGTCCTCGGCGTGCTCGCCCGCCGGTTCGGTGACTTCGCCACCGCCGAGGACGCGGTGCAGGAGGCGCTGCTGGACGCGGCCACCCAGTGGCCGGCGCAGGGGCTGCCGGACATTCCGCGCGGTTGGCTCGTGCAGGTCGCGTACCGCCGGATGATCGAGCTGGTCCGGGCCGAGACGGCCCGCCGGGACCGGGAGGACCGGGCCGCCCGGCGCGAGGGCGACGACCGGCGGACCGCGCCGGCCGCGGACGAACCGCTGGCCGCGGACCGGGACGACACCCTGGTCCTGCTCTTCCTCTGCTGCCACCCGACGCTCTCCACCGGGTCGGCCATCGCGCTGACCCTGCGCGCGGTGGGTGGGCTCAGCACCGCCGAGATCGCCCGCGCCTTCCTCGTCCCCGAGGCCACGATGGCGCAGCGGATCAGCCGGGCCAAGCAGCGCATCAAGGGTTCCGGGGTGCCGTTCCGGATGCCCGAGGAGGCGGAACAGCAGACCCGGCTCGCCACCGTGCTGCACGTGCTCTACCTGATCTTCACCGAGGGGCACACCGCCAGCCTCGGCGCCGACCTGCGCCGGGTGGACCTGGCCGAGGAGGCGATCCGGCTGGCCCGGGCGATGCACGCGCTGCTGCCCGACGACAGCGAGGTGGCCGGGTTGCTCGCCCTGATGCTGCTCACCGAGGCGCGGGCCGCCGCGCGGACCGGCCCGTCGGGCGAGCTGATCCCCCTCGCCGACCAGGACCGCGGCCGGTGGGACGCGGCCGCGATCGCTGAGGGCACCGCGCTGGTCACCCGGGCGATGGCCCGCGGGCCGGTCGGGCCGTACCAGCTCCAGGCCGCCATCGCCGCGCTGCACGACGAGGCGCCCAGCGCCGAGCGGACCGACTGGCGCCAGATCCTCGCCCTCTACCAGGTGCTGGAACGGCTCGCCGGCAGCCCGGTGGTCTCGCTCAACCGCGCGGTGGCCAGCGCGATGGTGCACGGCCCGGCTGCCGGGCTGGACGCCCTGGCCGCGCTGGACGGCGACCCGCGGATGGCCGGGCACCACCGGCTCGACGCGGCCCGGGCGCACCTGTACGAGATGGCCGGTGACCGGGCGGCCGCGGTGGCCCACTACCGGGCCGCCGCCGGGCGGACCACCAGCCGCCCCGAGCACGATTACCTGCTGCTGCGGGCGGCCCGGCTGGCGGCCGGTTGATGCCCGGTCAGGTCCCGTACCCGGAACGGGGGTGGCCGGGTCCGTGCGGGCCCGGCCACCGGTGGTACGACCGCGGTCAGCTCGCGGTGCAGCTCACCGCGGGCACGGCGTTGCTGCCGTTCCAGCTGGCGATGAAGCCGAAGGTGGTGCTGGCGCCGGCGCCGAGCCGGCCGTTGTAGTCCACGTTGCGGGCGGTGTACGTCGAGCCGCTGCTGCTGATCGTGGCGTTCCACGACTGGGTGATCGTCTGGCCGTTGGCGAACGTCCACCTCGTCGACCAGCCGTTGATCGCGGCCGCGCCGGCGGTCACCTTCACCTCGCCCTGGAAGCCGCCCTGCCACGAGTTGACGATCGTGTAGCCGGCGGTGCAGCCCCCGCTGGGCGGCGGGGTGGTGGGCGGCGGGCTGGTCGGCGGGGCGGTCGTGGGCGGGGTGCTGGTCGGCGGCGTGCTGGTCGGCGGTGTGCCGGCGTAGACGGACGCCTCCTTCGCGGTGGCCTTGATCCCGTTGGCGCCGTTGAAGATCCGCTGGCCCCAGCTGGTCAGCTGGTTCGGGTCGAAGTTGGTGGCCATGTCCAGGTACTCGACGCCGCCGCCGTTGCCGCTCCACGACCAGCCGAGGTAGCCGATTCCGTTGGCCTGGCTGTAGGCCATGATGGTGTCCTCGTCCGGGTTGCCGTCGGAGTGGTTGAACCCGAACTCACCGACCACGATGGGCAGTCCGGCGCTGCGGAACCGGCCCAGGTAGTCGGTGATCTCCGCGGCGGTGTCGAAGACGCCGTACATGTGGATGGAGAAGACGGTGTTCTTCTGGGGGTCGGCGGTGAAGACCGTGGCGGCGTTGTCCCGCATGGTGAAGGACCAGTCCTGACCCCAGTTCGGGCCGTCGACCATGATGGTGTGGGTGAGGCCGCCCGCGCGCAGCCGCTTGATCGCGTTCGCGGTGTCCGTGGCCCAGGTCCCGTAGCCCTGGTTGCCGTACGGCTCGTTGCCGATGTTGACGATGACGTACTTCTCCTGGCCCTGGAGCGCACCGGCGATGCTCAGCCAGTAGTCGACCGCGCGGTCCAGGGTGATCGCGCCGCTCTGCTCGCCGTAGCCGGTGGTGTCGTGCACCTCCAGGACACAGATGAGCCGGTTGGCCTTGCAGAGCGAGATCACGTTGGCCACGTCGGCGGCGTCGTTCTTCGCCCAGCGGTCGCCGCTGGCCAGCACCACCCGGACGCTGTTCGCGCCGAGCTTCTTGATGTTGGCGAACGAGTTGGTCTGCTGCGGGTACCAGGTGTGCGCGTGGTTGACCCCGCGCATGACGAACTCGGTGCCGTTGGCGTCGTAGAGCCGCCCGTTCGAGACGGAGAACCCGGCGGCGGCGTGCGCCGGCTGCCCGAAGGCGAAGACGGCGGCGAGAACCGTCAGCAGGGCGGCGCCCGCGACGGAGAGCAACTTCTTCATGGCTGTCCTCAGGGAGGTCTCCCCCGGCCCAGGTGGGGGATGCGGTGGTGGTGACGAAGGCGGCTGAGCCCGACAGCCGCCGCCCGGCTCCCAGCGGACGCAGGCATCAGCGTAGGGCGATGGCCCGCGGAAGGCAACCGGTTAAGTTCGTCGATCTATGGAGCGGCGTCCTGCGGCGGCCCGTGTCGCCACGGG
>NZ_JBSGJR010000331.1:0-7607 GCF_053605645.1 Micromonospora sp. NPDC003776 | reverse complement strand
CCCGCCCTGGCGCTGTCCCGGCATGGCGAGCCCGGCGGCGGCGAGCACCGCCCACAGCGAGACCAGGATGGCGGGGAGGCCACCGACCTCGGTGGCGGCGAAGGCGACCAGGACCAGGCCGGCCACGGCGCCCACGCCGAGGGCGGTCACCAGGATGCGCTGCGGCGAGTACCGGCGCAGCAGCCGGACGTTCCACTGGGTGGCCCCGATCAGGCCGACCGCGCCGGCGCCGAAGACGAGCCCGAACTGCTGCTCGTCCAGCCCGTACCGCTGCTGGAAGACGAAGGACGAGCCGGAGACGTACGCGAACAGCGCCGCCATGGCGAGGCCCGCGACCAGGACGAGCCCGACGAAGGTCCGGTCGCGCAGCAGGGCCCGGTAGTCCCGCAGAATGGTGCTGACGCCGCCGGGGCGCCGCCGCCCGGGCGGCAGGGTCTCGGCGAGCCCGAACGCCGCGACCATGGCCAGCAGGACGCCGAACACCGCGAGGGCGGCGAACACGCCGCGCCAGTCCGACCAGCGCAGCAGCCCGCTGCCGAGGGTCGGGGCGAGGACCGGGGCCGCCCCCATGACCAGCATCAGTCGGGAGAAGAGCCGGGCGAAGGCCGCGCCGCTGAACAGGTCGCGGACGACCGCCATGGCCACCACCGACGCGGCCGCGACGCCGAGCCCCTGCAGCACGCGCAGTACGCCGATGACGGCGATGTCCGGCGCGAGGACGCAGAGCACCGAGGCCACGATGTGCAGCGCGATGCCGGCCAGCAGCGGCCGGCGTCGGCCGACCGCGTCGGAGAGCGGGCCGATCAGCAGTTGGCCGAGGGCGAGGCCGGCGAGGGTGCCGGTCAGGGTGAGCTGCACGGCCGCGGACGTGGTGTGCAGGTCGACGGCGATGGCGGGCAGCGCGGGCAGGTACATGTCGATGGTCAGCGGCCCGATCGCGATGAGCGAGCCGAGGACGAGCACGAGCCGCAGCCGTTGCCGGGCGCTCATCAGGTCACCGGGTGTCTCGATCGGCGCGACGGTGGGGGCCACGTCCGTGGCGGGGATTTCTGCAACGCTCACACCTGGCAGCAAATCGCCGCCGGGTGATCTGATTCCCCGACCGGCGAAAGGTGCGTGAGGTCACAGCCGACCAGGTGCCGGCCGACCCTCGACGTCTTGTCCGGGCGCCCTCCTGTGGAGCGGCAGGCGAGGGCAGCGTCGTTGCCGACCTCTGCGAGGCGCCAGAAGGGCCGCCGGGGAACGCTAACATCGACGCCCGCCATGTCGCCGGTCCACTCGACGCTGTCCGGCGCAGCCTTAGCCATGCCGTGGATAGAGCCATGGCGGGGATGTGTCCGACATGGATGGCAGCACTTCAGGCACGTTACCCAAGCGTTACGGGCGCCGCCGTTGACCGCGCAAATGTTAGCGATAACACTGACGTCGTTCACCGTCGGCGTCCTCGTTGTCGTCGCCGTTGTCACGAGGGAGGTGAGCGGTCGTCCGCCCCCGTCTCCAGTCCGCTGCCCCGGGCCGACCGGCGGCCCGGCACCGCGACGGCGTCCGGGGATCGCGGACCGCCAGCCCACCAGCCACGCCCGATCGGCCGGTCGACCGGCCGCCCCACTCGGAAGGACGGCACATGAAACTCGTACGGCTCACGGCAGCGGTCGGCGCCCTGGTGCTCGGCGCGGCGATGAGCGCCTGCGGCTCCAGCACCAAGACCGTCGACCAGGCGCAGGACTCGGGCTCCAACGCCGGAGCGCTGGTCGGCGTCACCATGCCCACCAAGTCCTCGGAACGCTGGGTCCACGACGGCGACAACCTGCGCAAGGCCCTGGAGAAGCTCGGCTACAAGGTCGACCTCCAGTACGCGGAGGACGACATCCCGACCCAGGTCAACCAGGTCGAGAACCAGATCACCAAGGGCGCGAAACTGCTCGTCATCGCCTCGATCGACGGCACCGCGATCACCACCCAGCTGCAGGAGGCCGCGGACAAGAAGATCCCGGTGATCGCCTACGACCGGTTGATCCGCAACAGCCCGAACGTCGACTACTACACCACCTTCGACAACTTCAAGGTGGGCGTCCAGCAGGCGACCTCGCTGCTGGTCGGCCTGAAGCTGAAGAACGCCGACGGTTCGGACGGCACCGCCAAGGGGCCGTTCAACGTGGAGCTCTTCGCCGGCTCTCCGGACGACAACAACGCCACGTTCTTCTACAACGGCGCGATGTCGGTGCTGAAGCCCTACCTCGACAAGGGCACCCTGGTGGTCCGCAGCGGGCAGAAGGACTTCAAGACCGTCGCCATCCTGCGGTGGAAGGCCGAGGCCGCGCAGAAGCGGATGGAGGACATCCTCACCAAGACGTACAGCAGCGGCGCCAAGGTCGACGGCGTCCTGTCGCCGTACGACGGGCTGTCCATCGGGATCCTATCCGCGCTCAAGAGCAACGGGTACGGCACGGCGGGTCAGCCGTACCCGGTGGTCACCGGCCAGGACGCGGAGGTCACCTCGGTCAAGTCGATCATCGCCGGCGAGCAGTACTCCACCATCTACAAGGACACCCGCAAGCTCGCCGAGGTGACCGCGACCATGGCCGACGCCGTCCTCAAGGGCGGCAAGCCCGAGATCAACAACGACAAGGACTACGACAACGGCACCAAGGTCGTCCCGGCCTACCTGCTGGAGCCGGTGATCGTCGACAAGAGCAACTACAAGAAGGAGCTCATCGACAGCGGCTACCTCACCGAGGCGCAGTTGACCTCCTGACCCGAGCCGGGCCGGTCGATCCGAGACCGTCGAGGGAGCCAGCATGACCGACCACATCCTGCGGATGCGCCGGATCACCAAGACCTTCCCGGGCGTCGCCGCGCTGTCCGACGTCTCGCTGTCCGTTCGCCGTGGCGAGATCCACGCGATCTGCGGCGAGAACGGCGCCGGCAAGTCCACCCTGATGAAGGTCCTGTCGGGGGTGTACCCGCACGGCAGTTACGACGGCGAGATCGTCTTCGACGGGCAGCCCTGCCAGTTCCACGGCGTCCGGGACAGCGAGCGGCAGGGCATCGTGATCATCCATCAGGAACTGGCGCTGTGCCCGCAGCTGTCCATCGCGGAGAACATCTTCCTCGGCAACGAGCAGACCCGGCACGGCCTCATCGACTGGCACCGGACCAACCACGAGGCCGGCGAACTGCTCGCCCGGGTCGGCCTGCGCGAGAACCCGGTCACGCCGGTCCTCGACATCGGGGTCGGCAAGCAGCAGCTGGTCGAGATCGCGAAGGCGCTGTCGAAGCGGGTTCGCCTGCTCATCCTCGACGAACCGACGGCGGCCCTCAACGACGACGACTCCGCGCACCTGCTGAACCTGCTGCGCGGGCTACGCGCCGAGGGCATCACCTGCGTGATCATCTCGCACAAGCTGAACGAGATCGCCGCGATCGCCGACTCCATCAGCATCCTGCGCGACGGACGGATGATCGAGACCCTCGACATGCGTACGGACACCGTCACCGAGGAGCGGATCATCGCCGGCATGGTGGGCCGGGACCTGGACCACCGCTTCCCGCCGCACGAGCCGCGGATCGGCGACGAGGCGCTGCGGATCGAGGACTGGACCGTGCACAGCCCCACCCAGCGCGGGCGCAGAGTGGTGTCGGACGCGGGGCTCACCCTGCGCCGGGGGGAGATCGTCGGGCTGGCCGGGCTGATGGGCGCCGGCCGCACCGAGCTGGCGATGAGTGTCTTCGGCCGGGCCTACGGCACCGACATCTCGGGACGCATCATCAAGGACGGTCGCGAGATCCACCTGCGCTCGGTCAGCGACGCGATCGCGCACGGCATCGCGTACGTCACCGAGGACCGCAAACGGTACGGGCTCAACCTGATCGAGGACATCCGGCGCAACGTCTCCGCGGCCGGCCTGAGCCGGCTCGCCCGGTGGGGCTGGGTCGACGGCAACCAGGAGTTCCGCGTCGCCGACGACTTCCGGCGCAGCCTGGCCATCAAGGCGCCGAGCGTGCTCAGCGCCACCGGCAAGCTCAGCGGCGGCAACCAGCAGAAGGTCGTGCTGGCCAAATGGATCTTCACGGATCCCGACGTCCTGATCCTCGACGAACCGACCCGGGGCATCGACGTCGGCGCGAAGTACGAGATATACACGATCATCAACCGGTTGGCCGACGAGGGAAAGGCCATCCTGGTCATCTCGTCGGAGCTGCCCGAACTGATCGGCATCTGCGACCGCATCTACACCCTCGCGGCCGGCCGGGTTACCGGCGAGCTCAGCCGGGCCGACGCCACCCAGGAACGCCTCATGCAGCTGATGACCACGGGAACAGGAGCAGGCCCGCGATGAGCAGCGTCGCCCCCACGAACCAGACCGTCCCGGCGGAGGCACCCGACCTCGCCGAGGCGGTGAAACCGGCCGGCGGCGGCCGCCGGTTCTCCGTCAACCTCCGGCAGAGCGGGATCTACCTGGCCTTCGCGCTGATCGTCGTGCTGTTCTCCGTGCTCACCGACGGCGCGCTCCTGCAACCGCAGAACATCTCCAACATCATCGTGCAGAACTCGTACATCCTGATCCTGGCCATCGGCATGATCCTGATCATCATCGCGGGGCACATCGACCTCTCCGTCGGGTCGCTTGTCGCGGTGACCGGCGCGATCGCCGCCGTCCTCATGGTCCAGCTGCACGTGGCCTGGCCGCTGGCCCTGCTGATCACCCTGGTGGCCGGCGCCGCGATCGGCGCCTGGCAGGGCTTCTGGATCGCCTACTTCGGCATCCCGGCGTTCATCGTCACCCTGGCCGGCATGCTGTTGTTCCGGGCGCTCACCCTGACCGTCCTCGGCAACCAGGGCATCGGCCCCTTCCCCGACCCCGTGCGCACCCTGTCCAACGGCTTCACCGAGGGCTACCTGGGCAACGTCGGCCTCGGCCCGCTGGGCGGCGCCGACCTGTTCAGCCTGCTGGTGGGCGTGGCCGTGGTGGCCGGACTGGCCCTCGTGCAGTGGCGCGGCCGGGCGGCCCGACTCGGCTACCGGCAGGCGGTCGAACCGCTGCCGCTGTTCGTGCTGAAGCTGTTCCTGGCCGCCGCGGTCATCCTGACGGTGGTCGTACAGCTCGCCCGGTTCAAGAACCTGCCCTGGGTACTGGTGCTGCTGGCCACGCTGGTGCTGGCGTATTCCCTGCTGACCAGCCGGGCGGTGTTCGGCCGGCAGATCTACGCCGTCGGCGGCAACCTCCAGGCCGCCATGCTCTCCGGCGTCAAGGTTCGCTCCGTGGTCTTCTGGATCTTCGTCAACATGGGCGTGCTCTCCGCGCTCGCCGGGGTCATCTTCGCCGGCCGGCTCAACCAGGCCGGGCCGACCGCCGGCAACGCCTTCGAACTGGACGCGATCGCCGCCGCGTTCATCGGCGGGGCGGCCGTGCAAGGCGGTGTCGGCAAGGTGGTGGGCGCGATCACCGGCGGCCTCATCATGGGTGTGATCAACAACGGCATGTCGTTGATCGGCGCGCCGAGCGAACGGGTGATGCTGGTCAAGGGCGCGGTCCTGCTGGCCGCGGTCGCCTTCGACGTCTGGTCCAAGCGCCGCGCCGGCCTGGTGAACCGGTGACGGCATACCCCGGTTGACCACGCCGGGCAGCCAGCTTCGTGTGCAACAGCCTTTCGCTCGGCTACGCCTGACCGCACGCCGGCCGAACCCGACGGGCGTCCGCACCGCGACCACGGGGCGGACGCCCTCGGACACCCGCCCGCCGGCGACCCCGCGCCGCGCCGATCGTTGAACGGGTGCCCCGATCGCGAGAGTGGAGGACGCGGTGTCGGACTACCCGAAGGCCATCGCCACGGCCAACCGGATCGAGCCGGTGCCGCGCCGCGTCCGGGCGTACCTCGCCGGCCAGCCGGTGCTGGACACCACCCGGGCGCGGTACGTGTGGGAGTGGCCGTTCTACCCGCAGTACTACATCCCGGTGGCCGACGTCCGCCGCGAGTTCCTCGTCGACGAGGGCCGCACGGAGGATTCCCCGCGCGGCACCGCCTGGGTGCACGGGCTGCTGGTGGGCGAGACGACACGCGACTCCTGCGCCCGGTGGTACAACGACGACGCGCTGCCCGGACTGGCCGACACGGTGCGGTTCGAGTGGGCCGCGCTGGACGCCTGGTTCGAGGAGGACGAGGAGGTCTTCGTCCATCCCCGCAACCCGTACGCCCGGGTCGACGCGCTGCGCTCCACCCGCCGGGTACGGGTGGAACTCGACGGCATCGTGCTGGCCGAGTCGACCTCCCCCGTGCTGGTCTTCGAGACCGGTCTGCCGACCCGCTACTACCTCAACCGCACCGATGTCGACTTCGCGAGGCTCGTCCCGTCGGAGACGCGTACCGCCTGCCCCTACAAGGGCTGGACCACCGACTGGTGGTCGGTCCGCGACGGCGGCGCCGTCCACCCGGACCTGGCCTGGTCGTACGGCTTCCCCACCGCGGCGCTGCTGCCGATCGCCGGCCTGGTCGCCTTCTACAACGAGAAGGTGGACCTCGTCGTCGACGGCCGCCGGCTCGCCCGGCCGAAGACTCATTTCTCCTGACCGGCCCGGCGCGGCAGGGCGGCGAGCGTCACACCCCGTGTCTACGGTGGGACGGAAACGTCGGAGCACGAGCGAGACGGGGGAACGTCACTGTGACCGCCACCGATTGGACCACCGAGGTCGAGGGCACCGGCCGGTACGCCGAGGTCAACGGCATCAACCTCTACTACGAGACGCACGGCAGCGGACAACCGCTGATCCTGCTGCACGGCGGGCTCGGCTCGGGCGAGATGTTCGGGCCGGTCCTGCCCGCGCTGGCCCAGCGGCACCGGGTCGTCGCGGTCGACCTGCAGGGGCACGGCCGCACCGCCGACATCGACCGCCCGCTCGACCTGCAGTTCATGGCCGACGACATCGCCGCGCTCATCGACCACCTCGAACTCGACCGGCCCGACCTGGTCGGCTACTCGCTCGGTGGTGGGGTGGCGCTGCGGGCCGCGGTGAAATACCCGGAGAAGATCCGCCGGCTGGTCGCAGCCTCGGCGCACGTGCGCTCGACCGCGATCTACGCCGAGATGCGCGCCCAGCAGGGCCAGGTGGGCGCGGCCGCGGCCGAGTTCATGAAGGACACTCCGATGTACCAGCTCTACCAGCGGGTCGCGCCGCGACCGGAGGACTTCCCCCGGCTGCTGGACAAGATCGGCGCGCTGATGGCGCAGGACTTCGACTACACCGAGGACGTCCGCGGCCTGCGGGTGCCGACGCTGATCATGGCGGCCGACGCCGACATGGCCCCGCCGAGCCACTACGTCGAGGTGTTCAATCTGCTCGACGGGGGCCTGCGCGACGGCGGCTGGATGAACGAGGGACGGCCGAGGGGCGGCCACGCGCTGGCCATCCTGCCCGGCCTGACGCACTACAGCATCTTCAGTTCGCCACTGTTCGCCGCCGCCACCCTCGCGTTCCTCGACGACCAGCCGAGCTGACCCGGTCGGGGTTCCGGTGCGCCCCGACGTCGTCGCATCCGCACTGGGGTGCGGATGTTGTGGTACGGCGAGTACTCCCGCAGGTAGGCCCAGTCCTCCTCCCGGTCCGGGT
>NZ_JBSGJR010000330.1:0-7611 GCF_053605645.1 Micromonospora sp. NPDC003776 | reverse complement strand
GCTGAACGCCTGGCTGGTGGCCGGAACCTCGTCTGGTACGCGGGCGACCGTCTTCTCGATCTGGTCGCAGGTGGACGCGGCGGGCCAGATCGCGGGCGGGCCGCCGGCCGGCTGGGTCGGGCAGCGCGCCTCGCTGGGCGCCGGGGTGGTGACCGCCGGCGTCTGCCTGGTCCCGGCGGTGTTCTGGTTCGCTCTCGCCGCCCGGCGCTCGCCGTCGAGTGCCGAGGTGGAAACGCCGGACCTCAGCGGCATCCGGCAAATGGCAGCCTGAAGGGCCTTGCCCTGGACCTTGAAGCATGTCAATATCTGATCACTTTGCGTGTGTCTCTGACTTCGGGGGGTTGATCGACGTGCGGAAGATTTCTTCGATCGGGGCGGCCGTCACGCTGACCGTCGCCTGCACGGGTGTCGCGGTGGCCAGCGCGGCGGCGCCGGCGAGCGCGACCTGCAGCCACTACCACACCAACATCGACACCAAGTTCGGCCAGCTCTTCAACGGCAGCAACGTCAACATCCGCACCGGTCCGCACACCAGCTGCGGTTCGCTGGGCTACGGGCAGCTCAGCCACAGCGTCGACTTCCACTGCTTCACCAGCGGCGACCGGGTCACCGCCAACGGCTACACCACCTACAGCTGGACCTACCTGAAGGACACCACGACCGGGGTCTCCGGCTGGGTCGCCGACGCCCTGCTCGACGGCCTCGGCAGCAGCATCGCCTGCTGAACGGCACCGCCTGCCCGTTCGGCCCCGCGTCGGCGGAGCCATCCTGCCCGTTCGGCCCCGCGTCGGCGGGGCCGAACGGGCAGGATGGCTCGGCATGAGCAGCCTCGAACAGATCCTGTACCCACCGGTCGAGCCGTACGCCACCCACCGGGTCTCCGTCGGTGACGGCCACGAGCTGTACGTCGAGGAGGTGGGCCGGCCGGACGGCGTGCCGGCGGTCTTCCTGCACGGCGGCCCGGGCGGTGGTCTCGTGCCGGCGGCCCGGCGGTTCTTCGACCCGGACCGCTACCGGGTGGTGCTGTTCGATCAGCGGGGCGCGGGGCAGAGCACCCCGTCGGGTGGCCTGCGCGGCAACACCACCTGGCACCTGGTCGACGACCTGGAGGTGATCCGCGAACGGCTGGGGATCGACTCCTGGCTGGTGTTCGGCGGATCGTGGGGCGTGACCCTCGGCCTGGCGTACGCGCAGGCCCACCCCGACCGGGTCACCGGGCTGATCCTGCGCGGGGTGCTGCTCATGCGCCGCGCCGAGCGGGACTGGTTCTACCAGGGTGGCCTGCGGCACCTCCAGCCGGAGGAGTGGGACCGGTTCGTCGCCCCGATCCCCGTGGCGGAACGGGACGACGTGCTGGCCGCGTACCACCGGCGACTGCACGGGCCGGACGAGGCGGAGGCGCGGGCCTGCGCGGCGGCGTGGGGCCGGTGGGAGGCGGTGAACTCGTCGCTGGTGCCGGACGCCGGTGTGCTCGAACACTTCACCGCCGACGCGCACGCCCTGCCGATCGCCCGGATCCTCTCCCACTACGCCTGGCACGGCGGCTTCCTCAACACGGACACGCAGCTGCTCGACGGGGTGGACCGCATCCGCCACCTGCCCGCCGTCATCATCAACGGCCGCTACGACGTGTGCTGCCCGCCGGTGTCCGCCTACGACCTGGCCCGCCGCTGGCCCGAGGCGGACCTGCGGATCGTGCCGGACGCCGGCCACTCGGCGGCGGAGCCGGGCATCGCCCGCGAACTCCTCCGCGCCACCGACGAGTTCGCCACCCGCCTCACCCCCTAACCCCCCTCGCTCCCGCCCCGCCCCGCCCTCGCCCCCGCGATCATGCAGTTGTGTACCGAACAAAAGCCGCTGATGCCGCGAATCGGGGGCCACAACTTCATGATCGCCGCGACCGAAGGCGGGGGGCAAGGTCGGGGGCGGGGGCGAGGGCGGGGGCGGGGCGGGGTCAGCGGGGGCGAGGGTCGGCGGCCAGCAGCGCGCGGATCGGGTCGGCGATCGCCGGATCCACCGGGAACCGCGCCGCCAGCCAGTCGAGCGTCACGCGGGCCGCCTCCCGGTTGCGCTCGTAACCGGGGACCATCTCGGCGAGCGGAAGCACCTCCGGCGGGTAGGCCCGCTCCACCCGACGGCTCGGGTCGAACGGGTCCCGCCGGTGCGCGGCCGCTTCCGGGGCGGTCAGCCGCAGCAGCGCGAGCACCCGGTCCACCGCGTACGACTGGATGAACCGGGACGCGGTGAGCCGCTCCCCGCGCAGCTCGCGGTGCAGGCCCACGTACAGGTTGGTGAGCGCCTCGCCGAGATGAAACTCGACGGTGTCGTACGGCGTGGCGGGCCCGGGCGGCGGCCCGCACTCGGCGAGCCCGGCGGGCGCGTCGGGGCGTTGCCACACCACCCGGGCGCCGGTGAACGGCAGCCGGGCCAGCTCGTCGACGGTGAAGACGGCGTACTCGACGAAGATCCCGTCGGCGTAGAGCGCCTTGCGGCCGTTCCGCTCGTTGCGGAAGCTGTACGCCACCGGGCAGGGCGCCGCGAGCCAGTCGACCGAGTCGGCGTAGCCGGCCACCGCCCCGTCCGCGACGACGAGGAAGAAGTCCAGATCGGAGTGGGCGTCGAGGCGGTCGTGCTCGGCGCCGGCGGAGCCGAGGCCGAGCAGCGCCAGGGTGTCCGGCCGGGTGGCGAGGTGGGTGGCGAGGTCGTCGAGTCGACGCAGCATCGGGTGCATCCGTCGTCCCTTCCGTGAAGAGTCGACGTTTCAGCCCGCACGGCCCTGCACCGCCGCCGGGGTCGCGACACCGATGCCGCCCATTCTGGCCCGCCCACCACCGGCCCTTCAAGGCTCACCCCTGCCGGCCCGTAGCCGTCGGGTTTCCGTCGCCCCGGCGGCCCCTCGTGATCTACCCAGCCCCCGGCCGCCGGTGGCAGGATCGACCGGGTGACGGGTGCGCTCTTCGCGGTCAGTGATCTCCACGTGTCGTACGAGGAGAACCGCACGGTGGTCGACGGCCTGCACCCGGAGTCGCCGGACGACTGGCTGATCGTGGCCGGTGACGTGGCCGAGCTGTTCGGCGCGGTCGAGGAGACGTTGCGCCTGCTCCGCGACCGGTTCGCCCAGGTGATCTGGGCACCGGGCAACCACGAGCTGTGGACGCACCCGTCCGACCCGGTGACCCTGCGTGGGCAGGAACGCTACGCGGCGCTGGTCGGGATGTGCCGCGCCCTCGGCGTGCTGACCCCGGAGGACGACTACCCGGTCTGGCAGTCCGAGGACGGGCCGGTGGTGGTGGCCCCGCTGTTCCAGCTCTACGACTACTCGTTCCGCGCCCCCGGCACCAGCACGAAGGAGGAGTCGCTGCGCCGGGCGTACGACGCCGGGGTGGTCTGCACCGACGAGGTGCTGTTGCACCCGGACCCGTACCCGGACCGGGAGTCCTGGTGCTGGGCGCGGCTGGCCGAGACCGAGCGCCGGTTGGCGGCCGTCGACCCGACCCTGCCGACGGTCCTGGTCAGCCACTGGCCGCTGGTCCGGCAGCCCACCGAGATCCTCTGGTACCCGGAGTTCGCCCAGTGGTGCGGCACCGAACGCACCGCCGACTGGCACGTCCGGCACCGCGCGGTCGCCGCCGTCTACGGGCATCTGCACATCCCGCGCACCACCGAGTACGACGGGGTGCGCTTCGAGGAGGTGTCGCTGGGCTACCCGCGCGAGTGGCGCCGCCGCGGCGGGGAGCCGCGGCCGATGCGCCGGATCCTGGGAGGCAAACAGTGATCGAGACCCTGCTGCCGCCGGCGGTGGTGGCCGTCCACTCCTTCTCCGACATTCCCGGGGAGGCCCCGTACCCGGGCGAACAGGACCTGGTGGCGAAGGCCGTGGAGAGCCGCCGCCGGGAATTCGTCACCGCCCGCCGCTGCGCCCGGGAGGCGCTGGGCAAGCTGGGCCACGCCCCGGGTCCGATCCGGTCCGGCCCGCGCCGGGAGCCGGTGTGGCCGGCAGGGGTGGTCGGCAGCATCACCCACTGCGCCGGCTACCGGGCCGCGGCGGTCGCCAGCGCCACGGAGCTGGCCGGCCTGGGCATCGACGCGGAACCGCACGAGGAGCTGCCCGAGGGGGTGGGCGAGACGGTGACCGTCGGCGGCGAGCCGGGGCTGCTGCGCCGCCTCGGCCGGGACGCCCCGACCATCCACTGGGGCCGGCTGCTGTTCAGTGCCAAGGAGTCGGTCTACAAGGCGTGGTACCCGCTGACCGGGCGCTGGCTCGGCTTCGAGGACGCGGAGCTGTCCATCGACCCGGCGCAGGGGCGCTTCACCGCCCGGGTGCTGGTCGATGGCGGCCGGGCCGACGGTGGCCCGCCGCTGACCGAGCTGCACGGTCGCTGGCTGGTCGCCCGCGGTCTGATCGTCACGGCCGTCACCGTGCCGCGCTGACCGCCACACACCATCGGTCGGGCCTGCGCGACGCAGCGTGACGAATGGCAGGTCGGCAGGGCCGAGGTATTGACTGTGACCTGATACACACCCTTGAATTCGACTGATCGGGTCCCACCGGAGCGGTCGTCGGGGTGGCGGTGAGTGCGGTGGAGAGCGGGATACGTGAGCGCCGCCGCAGGACGGTGCTCAGTGCCGCGCTGCACGCCGTCTCGCACTCCGTCGGTGTCGTCTACTGCCTGCTCACCCTCCACCAGCCCCACCGTGGCCCGATGCTCGCGGCGTATTGCTGCGGGCTGCTGGCCGGGGTGCTGGGCTCCTGGGCGGCGACGCGGGTGACCACGAAGGCGTCCGGCTACCGGGTCTCGTTCACCCTGCTGATGATGACGCTGGTCCTCGCGGCGTTCGGCGCGTACTGGGACGGCGGGGTGACCTCGCCGGCCGCGCTCGGCTTCGTGACCACGGCCGTCTTCGTCGCCGGCCACACCCCCGAGCTGCGCCTGATGCTGGCGCTGGAGGTGCTCACCGTGGGGGCGTACCTCGCCGTCGCGATCCTCCGGCCGGCTCCGCCCGGGTACGTCTTCGTCTACGTCTCCGGCATGCTGGTCCTCGTCTCGGTCTTCGCCACGCAGACCCGGACGCTGGCCCGCCAGCGGTCCCAGTTGCGGGCGCTGGCCTCGCTGGACCCGCTCACCGGGGCGCTGAACCGGCGCGGGCTGGCGGAGTTCGCCCGGCACCTGTTCCGCACCGGCTGCCGGCCCGGGCCCTCCCTGCTCTGCCTGGACCTCGACGACTTCAAGCTGGTCAACGACCGGTACGGGCACGCCGCCGGGGACGACCTGCTGCGCCGGGTGGTGGCGGTGGCGCGGGAGGCGCTGCGGGCCGGGGACGCGATCGCGCGGGTCGGTGGCGACGAGTTCGTCGTCGTCCTGGCGGACGCGGACCAGAGCACCGCCCGGACGGTCGCCGCGCGGCTCGACGCGGCGGTAGGGCAGGTCGCCGGCATCAGCATCGGCGCGGCCACCGCCCCGGGCGACGGGGACACCCTCGACGCCCTGATCCGGGTGGCCGACCGGCACCTCTACCGGGCCAAGCAGGCGCGCCGCGAGGGCCGCCCCCTGCTCTCCGGCCGCTCCGACGTACCCGGTTAGCCCACGCCGCTCTCCACCACACCGGCCAGCGGCGCGGGTGAGGCGGCCATCGTCGACATGGCCCGCAGCAGCCCCGCCGTGCCGGCGTCCGCCGGGAAGAACGTCTCGATGGAGATCTCGTCCAGCGTCACGTCCCGGGGCGAGCCGAACATCGTCATCGTGTACAGCAGCGCCAGCTCGCCGTACTCGGTGCTGAACCGCAGCGGGACGACCAGGTCCTCGGCCGGCGCGGCGGCGCCGCCGACCGGCTCCGGCGCGGGGTAGCTCTCCAGCTCCGCCAGCAGCTCGGCCAGGCCCTCGGCTGCGGTCCGGGCGAGCTGCCGGCGGACCCGGCGCAGCACGTGCGCCCGCCACTGCGCGAGGTTCACGATCCGCCGGGACAGGCCGTCCGGGTGCAGCGTCGCCCGCAGCACGTTGACCCGGGGCGTGCGCAGCTCCGCCGGCACACCGCGCAGGAACATCTCCATGGCGCGGTTCGCGGCGAGCACCTCCCACCGTACGTTGACGGCCAGCGCCGGATTCGGTTCGTGACCGGCGAGGACGGCCTCGACGGCGGCCCGGGCGGCGCCCAGGTCGGTGAACGGCCGCTCGGGGTGCACCGGCGCGAACCCGGCGGCCAGGTAGAGGGCGTTCCGCTCCCGCAGCGGCACCTCCAGCTCCTCGCAGAGCCGTTCGATCATGCCGCGGCTCGGGTTGGCCCGTCCCGTCTCGACGAAGCTCAGGTGCCGGGTGGACAGCTCGGCCGACACCGACACGTCGAGCTGCGACCGGCCCCGCCGCTCCCGCCAGCGCCGGATCAGCACGCCCACCGGTTCGGTCCTGGTCATGGCACCAGCCTCGCCCGCCGGGCGACGCGGGGCAATGACCTCGGAGGTAATCGACACCACCCGGGGGCGGGACGCACGGTTCCAGGTGTGGCAGCCGCCGCAGCAGATCGTCGACAGGAAGAGGAAGCACCATGACGTCCACGAACCAGGCCACCGTCGAGCGTTACCTCCGGTTCTGGAACACCGGCAAGCCCGACGAGCAGCAGGAACTGGCCACCGAGACGTTCACCGACGACGTCACGTACCACGCCGTGATCGGGGTGTTCAGCGGCCGGCAGGCACTGATCGACTTCCACGACCAGTTCACCGGGCACATGACCGACGCGGTGCTCCGGCACCGTGGGGAGCCGCAGCTCCACCACGACCGGGGTCGGGTCCGGTGGGAGATCGAGGTGGGGGACGGGAAGTCCTTCGCCACCGGCACCGACCTGCTGGTGTTCGACGCCGACGGCCGGATCAGCGAGATCACCGCGTTCCTGGACCGGGCGCCCGAGGGCTTCGACCCGCACGCCCACCACTGACCCGGACCGGTGCCCGGCGGGGCGGTGGTCGCGCCCCGCCGGGCGGGCCGGTGTCAATGGCCGCGGGTGGCCCGGCAGATCTCCACCGGCAGGGCCGGCGCGCCGTCGATCGGGGCCGGGTCCTCCGGCGTGGCGGCGATGCCACCGGCGGCGATCCGGTCCAGGGTGGCCAGCCCGGCCGCGTCGACGGTGCCGAAGACGGTGTAGTTCGGGCGCAGCGCCGAGTCGGACTGGACCAGGAAGAACTGGCTGCCGTTGGTGTCCGGGCCGGCGTTGGCCATGGCCAGGGTGCCCCGGGCGTAGAGCCGGCGGACCCCGGTCGGGTCGGTCGGCGCCGGCGGCAGGTCGGTGGGCAGTTCGTCGGCGTACCGGTAGCCCGGGCCGCCCTCGCCGGTGCCCGACGGGTCGCCGCACTGGAGCACCTTCAGCGTCGGGTACGCGGTGAGCCGGTGGCAGGGCGTCCGGTCGTAGAACTTGTGCCGGGCCAGGTGCAGGAAGCTCTGCACGGTGCACGGCGCCTGCTCCCGGTCGAGGGTCAGCCCGATCGGCCCCTGGTTGGTGTGCAGGGTGACCCGGACCGTGCCGTGGTCCGGCGTCCGCCGGGGGTCCGGCGGCAGTGGCACCGGGCGGGCCGCCGGCTCGTCCGGCGTCGGCGTGTACGCGCACGGTCCCTGGGTGGGC
>NZ_JBSGJR010000329.1:0-7620 GCF_053605645.1 Micromonospora sp. NPDC003776 | reverse complement strand
GGGCGGGCCTGTCGGCGGTCGCCGCCGCCGTCCTGGTGCCGGCCGTCGGCGGGTACGCGGGCCGCGCCGCCGGCCGGGCCGGGGGCCGTCCGGTGGCCGCCTTCCGGGCGGTCATGCTGGTGGCGCTGATCGACGTGGTGCTGCTGCTGGCGAACGGCCGGGTGGTGTGACCGGTCACCGGGAAGGTGGCATTACCGGGTCGGCGTGCGGGCCTCGATCAGCCCCAACTACCCTGGAGCGCGGTCTGCGCGGGTATGGCCACCCCGGGGCCCGGCGTACGGCCGGGTGGGGATCGTGACGAGGAGGACCGACGTGACGCGCTCGATCAGGGGTTCCCGGCGAGGGGCGGCCCTGCTGCTGGCCGGTACGGCGGCGGCGAGCCTGCTGCTGTCCGGGTGTGGCGCCGGCCAGGTGGCCGAGACCTCTGTCAAGATCCCTTCGGTGCAGGGCATCAACGTCCAGACCTCGGACAACCTCTACAAGGTGCGCGGCCTGTACGTGCAGTACCCGGGCAGCGAGGGCTACCCGGCCGGCGGCAACGCCCCGCTCAGCGTCGTGCTCTACAACGACAGCAAGTCCCCGGTCACCGTGACCGTCACCACCGACAGCGCCCGGGAGATCGTGCTCTCCGGCGCGGCCCAGAGCGGCGGCCCGTCGGTCGCCCCGACCGGCTCGCCCACCGAGCCGGCCACCGCGTCGCCGACCGCCAGCGACCCGAGCGCCTCGCCGAGCCAGTCGCTCGGCACCTCCGAGTCGCCCTCGGCCAGCCCGTCGGCCTCGCCGAGCGAGTCGGCCCCGGCCGGCCAGCCGGCCCGGATCGACATCCCGGCCAACGGCTACGTCACGCTGAGCGGCAACGGCGGCCAGGTCCTCCAGCTGGTCGGCCTGAACGACAAGCTGACCTCCGGCCAGCAGGTCAACCTGACCTTCGACTTCGGCAACGGCAAGGTGATCAAGACGGGCGCCCCGGTCGGCGTCCCGCTGACCCCGGCCGCGCGGCCCTCGCCGGTGGTGAAGCCCCGTGAGCAGGGCGGCGAGGGGCACCCGGGCGGCCTGATCGAGGGCGGTCCCGAGGGCGGCAGCCACAGCTGATCCACCCCTCCTGTTCCACGGACACCGCCGGTGTGGCCAGCGCCACGCCGGCGGTGTCGTCGTTTCCGGCTGGGCTTTCGTCGTACCGCCCGGTTAGCGTCCAGGGGTGAGCACCTCCCGAGCCACCTCCCCCCGCGCCTCCGCCGCCACGGGCCGGAGCCGGAGCGCCGCCCGCGAGCCGCGCCCGGCGTACGAGTGCGACGCCTGCGGTCACCAGCCGCCCAAGTGGGTCGGGCGCTGCCCGGAGTGCGGCGAGTGGGGCTCGGTGGTCGAGTGCACGCTGACCGGGCCGCTGGTCTCCGGCCGGGTGGTCAGTTCGCGGATGCCGGCCGAGCCGGCCCGCCCGATCGCCACCATCAGCGCCGCCCCGGCCCGGGCCCGGCCCACCGGGGTCAGCGAGCTCGACCGGGTGCTCGGCGGCGGCCTGGTCCCCGGCGCCGTGGTGCTGCTCGCCGGCGAGCCGGGGGTGGGCAAGTCGACCCTGCTGCTCGACGTGGCCCAGCAGTGGGCGGCGGGCGCGGGCAGCCCCTCCCTGGTGGTCAGCGGCGAGGAGTCGGTCAGCCAGGTGCGGCTGCGCGCCGAGCGGATGGGCACCCTGCACGACCAGCTCTACCTGGCCGCCGAGAGCGACCTGTCGGCCGTGCTCGGTCACCTGGACGCGGTCAAGCCGGGGCTGCTGGTGCTCGACTCGGTGCAGACCATCTCGACCACCGGCACCGAGGGCGTGCCGGGCGGGGTGACCCAGGTCCGGGCGGTCACCGCGGCGCTGGTCGCGGTCGCCAAGGAGCGCGGCATCGCCACCGTGCTGGTCGGTCACGTCACCAAGGACGGCCAGGTGGCCGGCCCCCGGGTGCTGGAGCACCTGGTCGACGTGGTGCTGCACTTCGAGGGCGACAAACACTCCTCGCTGCGGATGGTGCGCGGGGTCAAGAACCGGTTCGGCGCAGCCGACGAGGTGGGCTGCTTCGAGATGCACGAGGGGGGCATCAGCAGCCTCGCCGACCCGTCCGGGCTCTTCCTGACCCGCTACTCCGAACCGGTGCCGGGCACCTGCGTGACGGTGGCCATGGAGGGGCGGCGGGCCCTGGTGACCGAGGTGCAGGCGCTGATCGGCGCCACGGTGGCCGGTTCGCCGCGGCGGACGGTCTCCGGGCTGGACGGGGCGCGGCTCGCCATGGTGCTGGCGGTGCTCCAGCGGCGCACCGAGCGGCTGACCCTGCACGACCGCGAGGTCTTCGCCGCCACGGTGGGCGGCATCCGGGTGGTCGAGCCGGCCGCCGACCTGGCGGTCGCGCTCGCGGTCGCCTCCGGCGGCCTCAACCTGGCCCTCAACCCGCACCTGGTGGCGATCGGCGAGGTCGGCCTCACCGGTGAGGTCCGCCGGGTCGGCGCGGTCCCCCGGAGGCTGGCCGAGGCGGCCCGCCTCGGCTTCCGGCTGGCCCTGGTGCCGCCCGGCTGCGGCCCCGGCAGCAGCGGCGTCACCCCGGAGCACATGCGGGTGATCGAGGTCACCGACGTCCGAGCCGCGCTCCAGGCCGCCGCCCGCGCGTCGGCGGAGTGACCCAGGGTGACGGAGTGGCGGGACCGGCCGGGCGATTCCGGACAGCCGGTGCGCCCGGTTCACGACCGGGGGAGCCGGACATCGTGACACATCACAGTAACCACGAGAGCACCCACCGCACCGCAGTCCGTAGACTGTGCCCGTGCCGATCGACCGCGATGCCACCAAGCCCGCCGCGGCGACGCCGCACGCCCGTGCCGGCGCCGTGGGCTCCCCCGCCCGTCCGATCAGCGTGAGCGTCACCGGAAGCGTCGGCGGGGCCGGCGGCGACCCGCTCCGGGCCAACCTCGCGCTGATGGCGCCGGGCACCGCGCTGCGCGACGGCCTCGAGCGCATCCTGCGCGGCCGCACCGGTGCGTTGATCGTCCTCGGCTACGACAAGGTGGTCGACTCGATCTGCACCGGCGGCTTCCCCATGGACGTGGAGTTCTCCGCCACCCGGGTCCGCGAGCTGTGCAAGATGGACGGCGCCGTGGTGCTGTCCAGCGACGGCACCCGGATCGTCCAGGCGGGTGTGCACCTGATGCCCGACCCGTCGATCCCCACCGAGGAGTCCGGCACCCGGCACCGCACCGCCGAGCGGGTGGCCCGGCAGACCGGCTACCCGGTCATCTCGGTGAGCCAGTCGATGCGGATCATCAGCCTCTACGTCAACGGCCAGCGGCACGTGCTGGACGACTCGGCGGCGATCCTGTCCCGCGCCAACCAGGCGCTGGCCACCCTGGAGCGCTACAAGCTCCGGCTGGACGAGGTCTCCGGCACCCTCTCCGCGCTGGAGATCGAGGATCTGGTGACCGTCCGCGACGCGGTCTCCGTCGTGCAGCGGCTGGAGATGGTCCGCCGGATCGCGGACGAGATCGCCGGGTACGTGGTGGAGCTCGGCACCGACGGCCGACTGCTCGCCCTCCAGCTCGACGAGCTGATGGCCGGCGTGGACGCCGACCGCACCCTGGTCATCCGGGACTATCTCCCGGTCGGCCGGAAGTCGCGCACCCTCGACGAGGCGCTGGTCGAGCTGGACCTGCTCAGCGCCACCGAGCTGATCGACCTGGTCGCCGTGGCCAAGGCGATCGGCTACCCGTCCGCCTCGGACGCCCTCGACGCGGCGGTCAGCCCGCGCGGCTTCCGCCTGCTGGCCAAGGTGCCCCGGCTCCCCACGGCCGTGGTGGACCGGCTGGTGGTGCACTTCGGCAGCCTCCAACGGCTGCTCGGCGCCACCGTGGAGGACCTCCAGGCGGTCGAGGGGGTGGGTGACGCCCGCGCCCGGGGCGTCCGCGAGGGGCTGTCCCGGCTCGCCGAGGCGTCCATCCTGGAGCGGTACGTCTGAGCCGGCCGCCGGCGGTCAGCGGGTGATGGTGAGCTTCACCGGCTCGCTGAGCTTGGTGCCCACCCGGGCGAAGACCTGGTACGTGCCGGTCGGGGCGTACGGGCCGGCGGCCAGGCCGTTGGCGCAGCGGCTGGTGTCCCGGCCGTTCCAGCCCAGCTCGTAGGAGCGCTCGAAGTCCGGCGTGAACGACTGCACGTCCGAGCCCTTGCCGGTGCCGCAGGTGTCCGAGGACCAGATCTTCTCCGCCCCGGACTTCACGAAGAGCTCCTGGAGGTCGGCCCCGACATCCCGGCTGCAGGTACGGTTCGACACGTTCTGAATCTTGAGGCGGAGGGTGACCACCGTGCCCTGCTGCGCGGTGGACGGCACCGCCACCGCGGTCACCTTGATCTCCGAGTCGGCGCAGGTGCCGTCGTCGGCGACCGGCGCGGCCGGTGCGCCGCCGTTGTCGTTGGTCCCGGTGCCGCCGCCCGCCGGAGCGCTCTGGCCACCGTCCGAGCCGCCGTTCGAGCCGCCGTTCGAACCGCCGGAGTTTCCGCCCGAGTCGCCCGGCGTCGCGGACGGCCCGCCGGACTGTGGGGTCAGCACCGACCCGGTCGGGGCCGCCGTGGCGGACGGCGAGGCTCCGGTGCCGGTCACCCCGGTGTTGGGGTCTCCGCCGGTGCATGAGTAGAGCACGACAATCAGGAAGAGCAGCCCGGCTCCGAGTACGACGGCGCGTCGCCGCCAGTACACGGCGGGAGGCAGGGGGCCGACCGTCAGACGCATGATGCGTTCACCGTAGCCGCGCACCACGCCGGTCGGGGGCGCGACGCGCCGGTACGCGCCCAGGAGGGCATCGAACCATCCACTGTGGACAACGCTGTCACCGAGCGGGGCCGCCGGACCACGGCCGGTCAGAGATAGACCTTGCGCTGGTAGACGGCGTGCGCACTGGCGACCCGGTCGAGGAAGAGCAGCCCCGCGCAGTGGTCGATCTCGTGCTGGAGCGCCCGCGCCTCGAACCCGTCGGTGACCAGCCGGACCGGTTCCCCGGTGCCGGGGAGCAGGCCCTCCACCACCAGACGGCTGGCCCGCTTCACGTCGCCGGTCAGGTCCGGCACCGACATGCAGCCCTCCCGCCCGGCCTTCCACCGGGTCGCCTCGACCACCGTGGCGTTGCAGAGCACGAAGGCGCCGTGCACGGTCACCGCCTTCGGATGGCCGGTCACGTCGACCGCGAAGACCTGGGCGCTCACCCCGATCTGCGGGGCCGCCAGGCCAACGCAGCCGGGCGCGACGCGCATGGTGGCGATCAGGTCGGCGGCCAGGCGTACCACCTCGTCGGACTTCGGATCCACCTCGGGCCCGGGCCGGCTGAGCACCGGGTCGGGGGCGGACACCACCGGCCGCACCTCGCCGGGCAGGCCCAGCGCCTCCGGGGTCCAGCCGCCCAGGCCCGCCTCTTCGGCCGTCACAGCAGGTCCGTGTCCGCCGGCCGGAGGCTGACGCCCACGCCCAGCTCGGCAGCGGTACGGGCGAGCCGCCCGGCGACCTCGTCAGAGCTGCCCGGCGGGAGCTCCACCTCGGCCACGACCACGTAGAGCGAGCCGGTCAGCCGGGTGCTCAGATCGGTCACATTGCCCCCCGCGTCGGCCAGCGCCCGGGTCATCGCCGCCACGATGCCCATCCGGTCCGCGCCGTGCACCGCCAGCACGTACGGCTCGCCGGTCGGCTCGGTCGCGCCGTCCGGCGTGACCGCGCGTACGGTCGCCAGCAGTTGGCCGTCGGCGGCGAGCGGGGCCAGCGCGGCCTCGACGTCCGCGGCGGCCGGGCCGACGCAGATCAGGGTCATCGCGAAGTGCCCCCGCAACCGGGTCATCGTGGAGTCGGTGAGGTTCGCGCCGAGCCGCGCGAGGGCCTCGGCGACGTCGGCCACGATGCCCGGCCGGTCCCGGCCGATGACGGTGATCGCGAGCTCGTTCATCCGGACATTCTGCCCCGGCGCCGCCGGTCGTCCGCAGAGCCCCGCCCGGCCCGCCCATCCTCCGGGAAACCCGACCGTGACATCATCGGCGGCGCGATGACTGAGCCGACGTTCGCCACCCTGGTCAGCCGCTGGTACCAGCGGAACGCCCGCGACCTGCCGTGGCGCGAGCCGGGCGTGGGCGCCTGGGCCATCCTGGTCAGCGAGGTCATGCTCCAGCAGACGCCGGTGGTCCGGGTGCTGCCCGCCTGGGCGGCGTGGCTGGCCCGCTGGCCCACCCCGGCCGCGCTCGCCGAGGACACCCCGGCCGAGGCGATCCGGATGTGGGGGCGACTCGGCTACCCCCGCCGGGCGCTCCGGCTGCGCGACTGCGCGGTGGCGATCGTCGAACGGCACGGCGGCGAGGTGCCGGACCGGCTGGACCAGTTGCTGGCGCTGCCGGGCGTCGGCACCTACACGGCCCGGGCGGTGGCCGCCTTCGCGTACGGGCAGCGGCACCCGGTGGTGGACACCAACGTCCGCCGGGTGGTCTGCCGGGCCGTCGCCGGGGAGCCGGACGCCGGTCCCGCCACCCGCCCCGCCGACCTGGTCGCCACCGAGGAGTTGCTGCCGGCGGAGCCCGCCGCCGCGGCCCTGGCCAGCGCCGCCTTCATGGAACTCGGCGCGATGATCTGCACGGCCCGCGCGCCGCGCTGCGCGGTGTGCCCGGTCGAGTCGATCTGCGCGTGGCGGGCCTCCGGTCAGGAGGCGCCTGCGGGCCCGACCCGCCGCCCCCAGCGCTACGCCGGCACCGACCGGCAGGTACGCGGACTGCTGCTCGCGGTGCTCCGGGAGTCCACCGGCCCGGTGCCGCACCAGCGGCTGGACCAGGTCTGGACCGACGACGTGCAGCGGGCCCGGGCGCTCGCCGGGCTGGTCACCGACGGCCTGGTCGAACCGGTCGGCGACGAGTCCTTCCGCCTGGTCGGCGACGGACCCCCGGTCCCCCTCCCCCAGCCCTGACCTGACCGGCCGGGCCACCTCGCCCGCTCGGGCCGCCGGGAACCGCCAGCTCGTCGACCGGCCGCCGTCCCCACCGCCCGGAGTCCGCAAGCTCGCCGACCCTGCCGGTGCCCCGGCCTTCCCGGCCGCGGAACACCCCAACTCGCCGCGGCGCGAGCTGATCACGCTGGTCGTGTCCCGTTCGTCGGGCGTGGCCTTCACGGCATGCGGCGATCCGGCCCTTCCTGCCCGCGGGAAACCCCAACCTGCCGTAGCGCGAGTTGATCACGCCGCTCGCGGCCCGGCCTGGCCCGGGCTGCTCGAGGTCGGCGAGCTGGGCGCGCCCGGGATGGCGCGAGGCACGGCTGCCGCAAGTCGTGACCGCTCACGCCGGCGGGGTGGGGGGACGGAAAGGCGACGGCCCCGACCGGCTTTCGCCGATCGGGGCCGTCGCCCTGTGTCTGATCTATCCGAGGCTCACGCCGCGTCGTCCGCGCCCGTGGCGGCGGTGCCGCCGAGGTCGGCCGGGACCGCGTCCGGCACGGCCACCGGCCGGTCGGCGCCCCGGAAGACGAGCTTGGACTTGTCGATGTTCTCCGGGTCGCCCTCGCAGTCCACCACCACGATCTGACCCGGGGTCAGCTCGTTGAAGAGGATCCGCTCGGAGAGGTTGTCCTCGATGTCGCGCTGGAT
>NZ_JBSGJR010000328.1:0-7631 GCF_053605645.1 Micromonospora sp. NPDC003776 | reverse complement strand
GGCCGTCGACCGCGCCCCGGGTCCTGGTGCCCGCGCCCGGTGTACCCGCCCAGGCCGCCGCGCCGGCCGTCGAGGCCGATCCCGCGCCCGCACCGGCTGGGAAGGGGGTCACTCCAGCGGCGGAAAGCCCGGCCGCGGAGAGCCCAGCCGCTGTCGGGCCCGAGCCGGTCTCCGGGCGGGCGGCGACGGCCGACGCTGGCTTGCCGGCCATCGAGGCGGCCGCCGCAGCGGCGGCCGCCGACGGCGCCACCGAACCGGAGGCGAGCCCAGCGGCGACCGCGAGCACGAGCGCCACCCCGCCCACCCCGGGCACGACGACCCCCGAAGCACCAGCGGCCGGCGCACCGGCGGCCTGGGCCCCGCCGCCCGGCACCACCGCACCGGTCACCGGCCAGCCCGCGCCGGTCCGGCCGGTACCGGGTCAGCCGCACCCCGCACCGCCACCGTGGCAGACCTTCCCGCCGCAGCCCGGCGGGGCCTGGGCACCCCGCCCGCGCGTACCCCGGACGTCGTTCCTCGGGGCCCGCTGGCCGGGGCCGAAGCCGGGCACCGGCCGCGCGGTCCCGCTCGGCGTGCTGGCCGGGGCGCTGGGCACGGCGTTCTTCGTGCCGCTGAACCGGGTGGGCGTCGGCTGGTTCCTCGGCTGGCTCACGCTGACCCTGGGCGTGCTGCTCGCGGTGCGGCGACACACCGCTGAACTGCCCCGCACCGAGCGGCTCATCCGCGCCGGCTGGGCGGCGGCGGCCCTGGCGCTGCTGGCCGTACCGGCGTTCCGCAACGCCTGGTGGCTGGTGACCTTCTGCGTCCTCGGCGCGCTGGGCTGCGCCACCCTGGCCATCGTCGGCGGACGGCTCGTCCGGTCGATCCTGTTCGGCCTGGTCGCCACGCCGTTCGCGGCGTTCCGCGGCCTGCCCTGGGTACGCCGGCACATCACCGCCTCCCCCGAGGCCGGGACGGTACGCCGGGTCGTCGGCTCGATCGCGGCCACCGTGCTGGTGCTGCTGGTCTTCGGCGCCCTGCTCGCCTCCGCCGACGCGGCCTTCGACGAGGTGCTCAGCGCGATCGTGCCCGACGTCAGCGGCGGGTCGACGTTCCAGGGGATCTTCCTGGCGGTGGTCGGCGGGCTGATCGCCGTCGCGGCGGTCTACACCCTGGCCGCCCCGCCGGACCTCTCCACCGTGGACAAGCCGAGCGCGCGCCGCCTCGGCCTGCTGGAATGGGCCCCGGCCATCGGGGCGCTGACCCTGCTCTTCGCCGGGTTCGTGGTGGTCCAGTTCGCCGTGCTCTTCGGCGGGCAGCGGCACGTGCAAAAGGTCGCCGGGTTGAGCTACTCCGAGTACGCCCGCAGCGGCTTCTGGCAACTGCTCTTCGTCACCCTGTTGACCCTGGCCGTGCTCGGCGGGGTGAGCCGCTGGGCCAGCCGGGAACGGTCGGCCGAGCGGACCGTGCTGCGCGTCCTGCTGGGCCTGCTCAGCGCACTCAGCGTGGTGATCGTCGTGTCGGCGCTGTCCCGGATGTGGACATACCAGAAGGTCTACAGCTTCACCGGCGAGCGGATCTTCGTGATGGCGTTCGAACTGCTGCTCGGCGCGGTCTTCCTGATGATCCTGGCGGCCGGAGTCCGGTGGCAGGGCCGGTGGATCCCGGGCACCACCGTGGCGCTCGCCGTGGCGATGCTGCTCGGCCTGGCGGTGCTCAACCCGGAGGACTACGCGGCCCGGCGCAACATCGTCCGGTACGAGCAGGCTGGCAAGATCGACGCCTGGTACCTGCGCGCGCTCTCCGCCGACGCCACGCCCGCGCTCAGCGAGCTCCCCGACCCGGTCCGCCGCTGCACGCTGAGCTGGATCGCCAAGGACCTGAAGCAGCCCGACCCCTGGTACGCCTGGAACCTGGGCCGGTACCGGGCCCGGCAGACCCTGGACCGGCTCGGCAAGGGTGCGATCGGCGGCCCGAAGGACTGCCGCAAGGCCGACCAGTTCGACCTGCCCAAGAGCCGCGGCCCGCGGTGACGACCCGGCCGGGCCGCGCACCGACGCGGTCCGGCCGGCGTACCCGGGTCGTCCGCGAACGTTCACGGCCCCCTCACGCCAGGGCCACGACGGGCACCGGCGCCGCCTCTAGCTTCGGCATCGTCATCCGAGCAAGGGGAGGTTTCGCATGTCCGTCCGTCAGCTCATGGCGGCCCTGGCCGCCGGGGCGGTGCTGGCCGTGCCCACGGCGGCGCACGCGGCCACCGGTCCCGGCGTGCTGCCGCAGAAGACCCAGTTCGACCTGCAGGCGCACCGGGGCGGCATCGGCCTGACCACCGAGGAGACCCTGGCGGGCTTCGCCAAGGCCATGCGCCTGGGGGTCAGCACGCTGGAACTGGACACCCAGGTCACCCGGGACGAGAAGGTCGTGGTCACGCACGACCGGCAGGTCAGCGCGCAGAAGTGCCGGGACACCGCGCCGGTCACCCCCGGGGACCCGATGTACCCGTACGTGGGGAAGTACATCAGGGACCTGACCCTGGCCCAGATCAAGACCATGGACTGCGGCTACCAGCAGCTGCCCGGCTTCCCCGAGCAGGAGCGGATCGCCGGCGTCCGGATGGCCGAGCTGCGGGACGTGCTGGACCTGGTGAGGAGCTGGCACGCCAACCAGGTCACGCTGAACATCGAGACCAAGGTCGAGGCGGGGGCGCCGGAGCAGACCGCGCCGCGTGAACTCTTCGTCCGCCGGGTCTTCGAGGAGATCCGCGCCTCCGGCATCGAGGACCAGGTCACCATCCAGTCCTTCGACTGGGGTGCGCTGCGGGTCATGCACCGGCTCGCCCCGCGGTGGCCGCTGGTGGCGTTGACCAACTACGACTTCCTGCAGGTCGGCAAGCCGGGCGCGTCGCCGTGGCTCGGCGGCCTCGACGCGGACGACTTCGGCGGCGACTTCGTGCGGGCGGCGGCGGCCATACCGGGCGTGACCGCGCTCTCCCCCAACTACGGCTTCCCGCAGAACGGCACGGTCGCCGACCCGGGCTTCCGCTTCTACCCCGACGCCACCATGATCGCGGAGGCGCACGCGCGGGGTCTTAAGGTCATCCCCTGGACCTGCGACGACCCGGCCACCGTCGCGGCCCTCATCGACCTGGGCGTGGACGGCATCATCACCAACTACCCCAACCGAGTACGCCAGCTCATGGCCGAGCGGGGCATGCGCCTGCCGAAGGCGTACGAGCCGCGCTGACCGCGCACCGGAGGGCGCCCGACGGGTGCCCTCCGGTCGCCCGTCCTCGGCACTCTCAGCGCGGGCCCCGGCGCTCCGCCCACATCTCGCGGGTCATCTCGTACTCCACCTCGCCGAGGTCCGCCCCCGGCAGCGGCTCGTCCCACGACGGGAAGTAGGTGCGCACGTACCGCAGGCCGACGGCCTTCATCACGGCCTGGGAGCCGGCGTTCACGGCCATCGTCTGCGCGATCACCCGACGCTGCCCGACGGTGTCGAAGGCGTGCCGCAGCAGGGCACGGGACGCCTCGCTGGCCACGCCCTTGCGCCAGTGCCGCCGGACGATGCGGTAACCCAGGTCGCAGACGGTCGGGTCGTCGGGCTGGTCGGGGCCGTGCGCCGGGGGCAGCATCATCAGCCCGGCGAACTCACCCTCGTCCTCCCGGGCCGGTGGCGTCGAGCCCGGTGCCGCGCCCGCGGTCGCGAACGCCATCCAGTAGCCCAGGCCGTCCACCCGGCGGCCCAGCTCCATCCGCCGGGCGTGCGAGACGATCACCTCGTCCCTGGACCGGGCCCGGCCGAAGAGGTAGCGGAGCACCTCCGGGTCGGCGTCGAGCTGGACCTCCAGGTCGAGGTGTCGGTCGGCGAGGGGGACCAGCAGCAGGCGGTCGGTATGCAAGATCGGCTGGGGCACGGGATCACCATCACACGTGGGCGCCCGATGCGGCGATCCGTTTTGCGTCGGGGGCTTGGCGCCTGGCCCGGAGCTACCGGTCGCCGTAGTGGTATCGGCAGGCGATGATCTCGACGTCGTCCTTGGTGATCCGGTAGACCAGCCGGTGCTCACGATCGATCCGCCGAGACCAGAAGCCGGACAGCTCCCCCCGAAGGGGCTCCGGCTTGCCAATGCCCTCGTACCCGTTGCGCATGACGTCCGCGATGAGATCGTTGATGCGCTTGACCAGCTTGCGGTCCGTATGGCTGAGGTACTGGTCCCATGCCGTCGGCGTGAAGACCAACCTCACGCGACGTCCCGGACATCGGCCGGATCGATCAGGTCCCGCTCGGCGGCAGCACCCGATTCCAGCTCCGCCATCGAGCGGCGGAGGGCAGCGGCGTTGCTCGGATTCCGGAGCAGGTACTCGGTCTCCTTCATCGATTCGTACTCGGCGAGGGGCACGATGACGACCGGCTCATGCCCCGACCGGGTCACCACCAGCTCTTCCGCGTCGTCGATGACGCTGTCCAGCTCGGCGGCCAGGTTCTGGCGCAGCTGGGTGAAGTTCACGGTACGCATGGTCACCCCCACGGCAATGTACAGAAAAGTGTACCTCACCGTGATGGGGAGATCGGATACGACAAACGCCCCGGTGTGGGATGCTCCCTCACCAGGGCGTTTCGCTCGCTCGGGTGGAGCCGAGGGGACTCGAACCCCTGACCCCCACACTGCCAGTGTGGTGCGCTACCAGCTGCGCCACGGCCCCTTGCGGTCGTCCCCGGTCGCCCGGGCACGGAGAGAACTATACACACGCCGGTCGGCATGGTCATCTCGCGGGGGTCCCCCACCCGGAGGGGTCAGTTCAGCGCCACGTCCGGCGGGAAGTGGGCCACCGCCGCCATCATGCCGCCCTGCCGCCGCAGCACCATCGGCCACAGATCATCCGGCCGGTCGACGAACGCGTCCCCGGGCAGGGCGTCGAGGACGAACCAGGACCCCTCCTCGATCTCCCGTTCGAGCTGGCCGGCGCCCCAACCGGAGTAACCGGCGAAGACCCGGATCCCGCCGACAGCCTCCCGCAGCCGCTCCGGGTCGACCGACAGGTCGATGGTGCCGACCGCGCCGGAGACCCGGTGGAAGCCCTTCACCGGCTTGACCGGGTGCCGCATCCGGGCCAGGCAGATGGCCGAGTCGGGCTGCACGGGCCCGCCCTCGAAGAGCACCGCGGGATGCCGGGCCAGGTCGCTCCAGTCGCCCAGGACGTCGGCCACCGGGACCTCGGTCGCCCGGTTGAGCACCACACCGAGCGCGCCGCCGGGCTCGTGGGCGACCAGCAGCACGACCGTACGGTCGAAGTTGGGGTCCTTGAGCGTCGGAGTCGCGACCAGCAGCCGCCCGGTCATCGAGTCCATGGCCCGGCCACCGATCGCCTGTCCCTCACCCTGCATGTCCGACACCCGTCAGCCGTACGCCGGTGCGGCGCACCCGGCGTCGTCGGGGAGCCGCGCTGTCAACGCCATGCCACGCACCATAGCCTGCACCGGGCCCGCTGACTAAGGTCTGTCGGGCGGGTGATCGCGACAGGATCGAGGGAGGGCCGCATGGGTCCAACGGCCGAGCTGGCGGTGATCGGCGGGTCGGGCCTCTACGCCCTGCTCGACGGCGCCACCGAGCACGAGGTGGACACCCCGTACGGGACGCCGTCGGGCGCGATCACGATCGCCGAGGTGGGCGGCCGCCGGGTGGCGTTCCTGCCCCGCCACGGGCGCGACCACCGCTACCCGCCGCACCGGATCCCGTACCGCGCGAACCTGTGGGCGCTGCGCTCCCTGGGGGTGCGCCAGGTGCTCGCCCCGTGCGCGGTCGGCGGGCTCCGGCCCGAGCTGGGCCCGGGCACGTTCGTGGTGCCGGACCAGCTCATCGACCGCACCAGCGGCCGGGTGCAGAGCTACTACGACCGGGGCGCCGTGCACGTCCCGTTCGGCGACCCGTACTGCCCGGCGGGGCGCCGCACGCTGCTCGACGCGGCGGCCGGGCGGAACGTGCCGGCGGTGGACGGCGGGACGGTGGTGGTGGTCGAGGGGCCGCGCTTCTCCACCCGCGCCGAGTCGCGCTGGTTCGCCGCGATCGGCGGCACGGTGGTCAACATGACCGGCCACCCGGAGGCGGTGCTCGCCCGCGAACTGGCCCTCTGCTACACGTCGATCGCGCTGGTCACCGACCTGGACGCGGGCGTCGAGGCCGGCGAGTCGGTCACCCAGGAGGAGGTCTTCCGGGTGTTCGCGGAGAACACCGACCGGCTGCGCGGGGTGCTGCTGGACGCGGTGGCCGCGCTGCCGGCCGAGCGAAACTGCCCGTGCGGGCACGCCCTCGACGGGATCAAGCTGCCCTTCCCGCTGCCCTGACCCGAGAAGCGCCCGAAAAGTCAACCGAGGACCGATAAATTCGGTTGGTCGGAGAGCTGATCACCAAGCCGCCTCCGGCACCACGCGGGGGACGGGAGGCAGCCGGCGATGGCAACGGTCCGCGACACGACCTACGACCTGCTCCGTGACCTCGGCCTGACCACCGTCTTCGGTAATCCCGGCTCGACGGAGGAGACCTTCCTGCAGGACTTCCCCGCCGACTTCCAGTACGTGCACGCGCTGCACGAGGCGTCGGCGATGGGCATGGCCGACGGCTACGCGCAGGCCACCGGCCGCCCCGCGCACGTCAACCTGCACACCGCCCCGGGCACCGGCAACGGGATGGGCAACCTGGTCACCGCCTGGCACAACAAGACGCCGCTGATCGTCACCGCCGGCCAGCAGAACCGGGAGATGCTGCTGCTCGAGCCGCGGCTGGCCAACCGCCGGGCCACCGAGCTGACCCAGCCGTACGTCAAGTGGGCCTACGAGCCGGTCCGCGCGCAGGACATCCCGGCGGCCTTCATGCGGGCGTACGCGACGGCCGTGCAGCCGCCGGCCGGGCCGGTCTTCCTCTCCCTGCCGATGGACGACTGGGGCCGTCCGGCCGACCCACCGCCGCAGGTCCGGACCGTGGCCACCCGGATCGCCCCGGACCCGGACCTGCTGCGCGGCTTCGCCGAGCTGCTGGCCGCCAGCCGCGCCCCGGCCCTGGTGCTCGGCGCGGCGGTGGACCGGTCCGACGCCTGGCCGGCGGCGGTGGCGCTGGCCGAGCGGCTAGCCGCCCCGGTCTGGTCCGCGCCCGCCCCGGAGCGGGCCGTCTTCCCCGAGAACCACCCGCACTTCCGGGGCGTCCTGCCGTACGCCATCGGCCCGCTCGCCGAGGCGCTGCACGGGCACGACACCGTGCTGGTGATCGGCGCCCCGGTGTTCCGCTACTACCCGCACGTGCCCGGCGACTACCTGCCGGCCGACGCCCGGCTGCTGCACGTCACCGACGACCCGGACGAGTCGGCCCGGGCCCCGGTCGGCGCGAGCCTGCTCAGCGACGCCGGACTGGCCCTGGCCGCCCTGCTGGAACTGCTGCCGCCGGCGGACCGGCCACCACCGTCGGCCCGCCCCGACCCGGCGCCGCCGGAGGCCACCGAGCCGCCCAACGCCGACGCGCTCTTCGCGGCCCTGGCCCGGCACTGGCCGGCCGACGGGGTGCTGGTGCAGGAGTCACCGTCCAACCTGTCGGCGCTGCGCCGCCGGCTGCGGGTCGACCGGCCCCGGTCGTACTTCACGATGGCCAGCGGCGGCCTGGG
>NZ_JBSGJR010000327.1:0-7647 GCF_053605645.1 Micromonospora sp. NPDC003776 | reverse complement strand
TGAGCCTCGACCTGCACGCCGCGGCGCCGCCCGACGGCGGCCGTGCCGCGCGCCCCGCGCACCGCCGCCGCACCTCGTTCACCCGGCTGGACCTGAAGTACTCGCCCTACCTCTACGTCCTGCCGTTCTTCGTGATCTTCGCGGTGTTCAGCGCGTACCCGATCGCGTACACCGTCTGGATCGCCCTGACCGACCGGTCGCCGCTGAACGCGACGATCTCCTTCGTCGGCCTGGACAACTTCGTCGAACTGATCACCGACGACCCGCAGTTCTGGAACGCGGTGGTCAACACGTTCGGCATGTTCGTGCTCTCCACCGTGCCCCAGCTGCTGCTGGCCCTGGTGCTGGCCAACGCGCTCAACCGGAGGCTGCGCGCGCAGACCTTCTTCCGGATGGCCATCGCCATGCCGATCATCACCTCGACCGCCGTCGTCGCACTGATCTTCTCGATGATCTACGCGAAGGACTTCGGCCTGGTCAACTGGGTGCTCGACACCATCGGGGTGGACCCGATCGACTGGCGGGCCAACCGGTTCGCCTCCTGGTTCGCCATCTCGACCATGGTCGACTGGCGCTGGGTCGGCTACAACGCCCTGATCTACCTGGCCGCCATGCAGTCCATCAGCAAGGACATGTACGAGGCGGCGGCGCTGGACGGCGCCTCCCGTCGGCGCCAGTTCTGGTCGATCACCGTCCCGCAGCTCCGCCCGACGATCATCTTCACGCTGATCATCTCCACCATCGGCGGCCTGCAGCTCTTCACCGAGCCGCTGCTGTTCACCAGCGGCTCCGGCGGCCTCTCCGGCGGTTCGGAGGGCCAGTTCCAGACCATCACGATGTACCTGCTCGACGTGATGAACCAGCGCTTCCGGTGGGGCTACGCCGGCGCGGTCGCACTCGTGCTCTTCGTGCTCATCGCGCTGATGTCGACGGTGAACTACCTGCTGGCCCGTCGTATCAGCTCCGACAAGTGAGGTGACGAGATGACGACCACCACGCTCCGTCCCCCCGCCCGGCACAGCACGCCGGCCCGGGCCGGCCACCAGGCCGAGCGGCTCTGGAAGGCCAGCCCGCTCACCTGGTTCGGCCTGGTCCTCGGGGTGATCCTGTCGCTCTTCCCGTTCTACTGGATGATCGTGATCGCCTCGCGGACCAACGACGCCGCCAACTCCTGGCCGCCGCCGTTCCTGCCCGGCGGCAAGCTCGGCGAGAACATCCAGCGGGTGCTCGACAACGGCGACGCCAACATCGTCAAGGGCCTGCTGAACTCGTTCCTGGTCTCCGGGACGATCACCATCGCCACCGTCTTCTTCGGTTCCCTCGCCGGCTTCGCCTTCGCCAAGCTCCGGTTCCGCGGCAAGAACGCGCTGCTGCTGATCATCCTGGCGTCGATGATGGTGCCGATCCAGCTCGGCGTGCTCCCGCTCTACATCCTGATGGCCAAGCTCGACTGGCTGAACACCATGCCGTCGGTGACCGTGCCGTTCCTCATCGGCGGCTTCGGGATCTTCATGATGCGCCAGTACGCCGAGCAGGCGGTTCCCAACGAGCTGATCGAGGCCGCCCGGGTGGACGGCTGCTCGACCTGGAAGGTGTACTGGCACGTGGTGGCGCCCGCTCTGCGCCCCGCCGCCGCGGTGCTCGGCCTGCTCACCTTCATGGAACAGTGGAACCAGTTCTTCTGGCCCTTCGTGGTGCTGGCCGACCCGGCCAATCCCACCGTCCAGATCTCCCTGCGCAGCCTCAACACCGCCTACTTCGCCGACAACTCGCAGATCTTCGCCGGAACGTTGATCGCGACCCTGCCCCTGTTCGTCGTGTTCGTCCTGTTCGGCCGCCAGATCATCGGCGGAATCATGGAAGGCGCCGTCAAGTCGTGAGCGTGAGGAGTGAGCCGGGTTTGCGAGCCCCGCAGTCGCGAACGAAGGTGGTCCGATGAGCAACCCCGCCAGCCCGCCCGCCCTCGGCGTCCTCGACCAGGGTCCGGAACTGACCTTCCCGCCCGGCTTCCTCTGGGGCGCGGCCACCGCCGCGTACCAGATCGAGGGCGCGGCGACGGAGGGCGGCCGCACCCCGTCGATCTGGGACACCTTCAGCCACACCCCGGGCCGGACGGTGGCCGGGCACACCGGTGACGTGGCCTGCGACCACTACCACCGGATGCCCGAGGACGTGCGGCTGATGGCCGACCTGGGGTTGAGGTCGTACCGCTTCTCGGTCTCCTGGCCGCGGGTGCAGCCCGGCGGCACCGGCCCGGTCAACGCCGAGGGGATGGACTTCTACCAGCGGTTGGTCGACGAACTGCTCGCCCACGGCATCGAGCCCTGGCTCACGCTCTACCACTGGGACCTGCCGCAGCCGCTGGAGGACGCCGGCGGCTGGCCGGCCCGGGACACCGCCGCCCGGTTCGCCGAATACTCCCAGCTCGTCGCCGAGGCCCTCGGCGACCGGGTGCGCTACTTCACCACCCTGAACGAGCCGTGGTGCTCGGCCTTCCTCGGCTACGGCTCGGGGGCGCACGCGCCCGGCCGGTCGGACGGGGCGGACGCGATCCGGGCCGGGCACCACCTGATGCTCGGGCACGGGCTGGCCGTGCAGGCGGTCCGGGCGGCCCGGCCGCAGGCGCAGCTGGGCATCACGGTCAACCTCTACCCGGTCACCCCGGCCGGCGAGTCGGCCGCCGACCTCGACGCCGCCCGGCGCATCGACGGCCTGGCCAACCGGTTCTTCCTCGATCCGGTGCTGCGCGGGGCCTACCCCGCGGATCTCCAGGCCGACCTGCGCAGGGTCACCGACTTCGGGCACGTCCGGAGCGGCGACCTGGCGATCATCTCGACCCCGCTGGACATGGTGGGCGTCAACTACTACAGCCGGTACGTGGTCGCCGCGCCGGTGGAGAGCGCCGAGCCGGAGGCGTACTGGCGGGCGCCGTCGTGCTGGCCGGGCAGTCAGGACGTGCGGTTCGTCACCCGCGGTGTCCCGGTGACCGACATGGACTGGGAGATCGACGCCCCGGGCCTGCTGGAGACGCTGGAGCGGGTCCACCGGGAGTACACCGACCTGCCGCTCTACGTGACCGAGAACGGCTCCGCCTTCGTCGACACGGTCGTGGGCGGCCGCGTCGACGACCCCGACCGGCTGGCGTACTTCGACGGCCACCTGCGCGCGGCGCACGCCGCGATCAGCGCCGGTGTGCCGCTGAAGGGCTACTTCGCCTGGTCACTGATGGACAACTTCGAATGGGCCTGGGGCTACACCAAGCGCTTCGGGATGGTCCACGTCGACTACGACAGCCAGGTGCGGATTCCCAAGTCCAGCGCCCGCTGGTACGCCGAGGTGATCCGACGCAACGGTCTGGCCGCACAATAGGCTGGGCCAGCCAGTAACGGGCGGCCCGGCACCGACGCCTGAACAGGTGCCGGGCCCGCCCGACGTCGGAGGAGCACAGACGATGACAACGCAGCGCACGCGGTCGCTCGGGCGCCCGACCCTCGACGCGGTCGCCGCCCGCGCCGGCGTGGGGCGCGGCACGGTCTCCCGGGTGGTCAACGGCTCACCCCAGGTCAGTCCCGAGGCCCGGGCCGCCGTCCAGGCGGCGATCGCCGAGCTGGGGTACGTGCCCAACCGCGCCGCCCGGGCGCTGGTGACCCAGCGGACCGACTCGGTGGCCCTGGTGGTCTCCGAGTCGGGGGAGCGGGTCTTCACCGAGCCGTTCTTCGCCGGCATCGTGCGGGGCGTCAGCTCCGCGCTGCTGGAGACCCCGATGCAGCTCTGGCTGGCCATGGCGCAGTCCCAGATCGAGCGGGAACGGGTCGAGCACCACCTGACCAACCAGCACGTCGACGGCGTGCTGCTGCTCTCGCTGCACGACGCCGACCCGCTGCCCACCCTGCTGGAGGAGCGCGGCCTGCCCACCGTGCTCGGCGGACGGCCCGCCCGGATGCTGCACCCGAACGCCCAGCCGGCCTGGTTCGTCGACGTGGACAACGTCGGTGGCGCCCGGCAGGCGGTGGAACACCTCTTCGCCTGGGGGCGGCGGCGGGTCGCCACCATCGCCGGCACCCAGGACATGGGCGCCGGCCTGGCCCGGTTGTCCGGCTACAAGGAGGCCGTCCGGGCCGCGGGCGGCAGCGTCAACCCGGACCTGATCGCGTACGGGGACTTCAGCGAGGGCAGCGGCACGGCGTGCATGCGCCGGCTGCTGGAGGTCTGCCCCGACCTCGACGCCGTCTTCGTCGCCTCCGATCTGATGGCCTTCGGCGCCCTCCGGGCGTTGCGCGAGGCGGGCCGGCGGGTGCCCGAGGACGTGGCGGTGATCGGCTTCGACGACGCCCCGATCGCCCGGCAGGCCGAGCCGCCGCTCACCACGGTCTTCCAGCCGGTGGAGGAGATGGGCCGGCAGATGGCCCGCCTGCTGGTCTCCCGGATCCGGGGCGAGGAGCTGTCGTCCCCGCACGTCCTCCTCGACACCAAGCTCATCCACCGCGCCTCCGCCTGATCCCGGCGTCGCTGCGGGCCTCGGGCTCGCCTGCGCAGCTGTGGCCATCTGGTCGGGGCGCTTTCGACCTGAGTCGTTGCTGATATCGCCGACCGCCGACCGCCGCTCGTCGTCGGGTGAGGCCGGCCGGAACGGCGGACGGGGCCGGAACCCCGAACCCCGCTGAGTCGTCGGTGATGTCAGCTCCACAGGCAGCGGCAGCCAGCCGCGCCGCGCGCCGCCGTGCCGCTCGACGGGGGGCAGGCCGCACCGACGGGGCCCGCGCAACGGCAGCTCAGGACCAGCGGCGGAGTTCCCGCTTGGCGAGGGACGCCTTGTGCACCTCGTCGGGGCCGTCGGCGAGGCGGAGAGTGCGGGCCTGGGCCCAGAGGGCGGCCAGCGGGGTGTCCTGGCTGACGCCGGCGCCGCCGTACCCCTGGATGGCCTTGTCGATGACCCACTCGGCCATCGCCGGTGTGGCGATCTTGATGGCCTGGATCTCGGTGTGCGCGCCCTTGTTGCCGACCGTGTCCATCAGCCATGCGGTCTTCAGCACCAGCAGCCGGGCCTGCTCGATCCGGACCCGGGACTCGGCGATCCACTCCCGGACCACGCCCTGCTCGGCGAGCGGCCGGCCGAAGGCGACCCGGTCCAGGGCTCGCCGGCAGAGCAGCTCCAGGGCCCGCTCGGCCATGCCGATCAGCCGCATGCAGTGGTGGATCCGCCCCGGGCCGAGCCGGGCCTGGGCGATCGCGAAGCCGCCGCCCTCGGCGCCGACCAGGTTCTCCGCCGGCACCCGGACGTCGGTGAAGTCGATCTCGGCGTGCCCGCCGTGCGGGGCGTCGCGGTAGCCGAAGACGGTCATGCCGCGGCGGACCGTGACGCCGGGGGTGTCCCGGGGCACCAGGATCATGCTCTGCTGGCGGTGCCGCTCCGCCGCCGGGTCGGTCTTGCCCATCACGATGAAGATCTCGCAGCGCGGGTCCATCGCCCCGGACGACCACCACTTACGGCCGTTGATCACGTACGAGTCGCCGTCGCGGCTGATCCGGGTGGCGATGTTGGTGGCATCCGACGAGGCCACCTCCGGCTCGGTCATGCAGAAGGCGGAGCGGATCTCCCCGTCGAGCAGCGGGGTGAGCCAGCGCTCCCGCTGCGCCGCGGAGCCGAACTCGGCGAGCAGCTCCATGTTGCCGGTGTCCGGGGCGGCGCAGTTCAGCGCCTCGGGGGCCAGGTGCGGGCTGCGCCCGGTCAGCTCGGCGAGCGGAGCGTACTGGAGGTTGGTCAGGCCGGCGCCGTACCGGGAGTCGGGGAGGAACAGGTTCCACAGGCCGCGCTTGCGGGCCTCGGCCGTCAACTCGTCCATCACCGGCGGGCGGGCCCAGGGATCGCCGGCCGCCACGACCTGCTCGTGGTGCACCGGCTCGGCCGGGTACACGCACTCGGTGAGGAACGCCTCCAGCCGCTCGCGCAGCTCGACCGTCCGGGCGTCGTACGCGAAGTCCATCATTTCTCCCTGACCGCGTGCAGACCGTGCTCGACCAGCGGCGTCACCATGTCGCCGATCCGGTCGAAGCCCCCGCCGAGCGTCTGCCCGAGGGTGTGCCGGTAGTGGATCCCCTCGCAGATCACCGCGAGCTTGAAGCAGCCGAGCGCCACGTGCCAGTGCAACGGCCCGACGTCGACGTCGCTGCGCCCGGCGTACCGGTCGATCAGCTCGGCGCCGCTGGGGAAGCCGGCCCGGGGGCCGATGCCGTCGGCCACCGGGTTGCCCTCGGCGAGCTCGCTGTCCCCGAGCACGCTCCAGTACGTCAACAGCAGCCCCAGGTCGGCGAGGGGGTCGCCGAGGGTGGCCATCTCCCAGTCGAGCACCGCCCGCACGGCGACCGGGTCGACCGCGGCGAGCAGGTTGTCCAGCCGGTAGTCGCCGTGCACGATCCGCCCCGCGTTGGCGCCCTCCGGCACACTCGCGGCGAGCGCGTCGCGCAGCTCGTCGATGCCGGGCAGCGGGCGGCTGCGGGACCGGTCCAGCTGGCCGGCCCAGCGGCGGACCTGCCGGGCCAGGTAGCCCTCCGGCCGGCCGAAGTCGGCCAGCCCCACCTCGGCCGGGTCGATCCGGTGCAGCGCCGCGAGGGTGTCCATCATCGCCATGGCCAGCTCGTGCCGCTGCCCGACGGTGAGTGGGTCGGTCTGCGTGCGGCTGCGGTAGACCTCGCCCTCGACCTTCTCCATCAGGTAGAACGGGGCACCGATCACCTCCGGGTCGGCGCAGAGCAGCAGCGCGGCCGGGACCGGCACGTCGGTGGCGGCCAGCGCGGAGATCACCCGGTGCTCGCGCGCCATGTCGTGGGCGGTGGCCAGCACGTGCCCGAGCGGGGGTCGGCGCAGCACCACCTCGCGGCCGCCGGCGCGCAGCAGGTACGTCAGGTTGGACTTGCCCCCGGCGATCAGCCGCGCCGACAGCGGTCCGGTCAGCTCGGGCCGGTGCCCGGCCAGGTACGCGCCCAGCCGGTCGAGGTCGAGCCCGGGCGGAGCCGAACCGGTCGAGGGCTGCGCCGCGTCGACGGCCGGATCGGTCATCCGGTTAGTTGATGGCAGCTCAGCTTTCTTGTCAAGGTCGGATTTTCCCGGCGGGACATGGCACGGCAACAGGGGCGAAATGGTCAACCGGCAGGCTGGGGCCCAGCCTGCCGGCCGCCGCGGCCGGCCCGCCGAGCGGAGGGACCAGACATGCTGCTGAGAGTACGGGTGACCCTGCCGGACCGACCCGGCACGCTCGGCCAGGTGGCCCGCACCCTCGGCGTCTCCGGCGCCGACATCGTCCAGGTGGTGGTGCTGGAGCGGCTCGGCGGCCGGGCGGTGGACGACTTCACCGTGGTGTGGCCGGGTGCGGCCCGGGTGGAACGACTGCTCGCCGGCCTCGCCGCGATCCCCGGCGTACGGGTGGACGGGGTGTGGCGCGCGATCGGCGCGCCGACCGCCGGCGGCCAGGACGCCGACCTGCTCGCCCAGGTCGCGGCGAACCCGATCGACGGGGTGGCCACGTTGGTCGACGCGGTTCCCGGGCTGCTCGCCGCCGACTGGGCGGTGGCCGCGGTGGTGCCCCTGGACTGGGCCTCGCGCACCGGCGGCGCGAGCGGGGCGACCGTCGGGCACGCCAGCTGGCGTGC